>JAOZMT010000028.1 GCA_029934175.1 Victivallales bacterium
CCTCTAAGCACACGAGCCGTAAGCAAGGAAAATAGAAATCACTGGATTTTTAGATGACCTTAAGTTTGTAACTTATGGATTATTGGATTTTGGATTAATGGAAAGAAAACCAATAATCCAGCAATCCAATAATCCTAAAATGGTCTCATTATAAAATCCGTGCCTCGTGTGCTTAGAGCCTTTTTAAAGATACTCTTTATGTAGAAAAAACAGAGCTTTCTTATTTTAGAATAAAAAAGTTCACTTATTCAGATTTGATTTACTTGAATAAAACAATATAGATAGTATATTATTTACTTATTTTAGTGAAGTTAAAAAAATTTAATAAAAAAGGGAAAATTCAAATGTATAATAAAGATTTAAAAGTAATAGATTGCACAATTCGCGATGGTGGTTTAATAAATAAATGGCAATTTTCAGATGAAACTGTTAAAAAAGTTTTTACAGCAGTGAAAGAATCAGGAATTGGATATATGGAAATAGGATATCGGGCTTCTGAAAAAATGTTTTCAACAAAAGAATTTGGTCCTTGGCGTTTTTCTAAAGATGAAAAAATAACTGAAATTGTCGGTGAAAATTATGATGGAGATTTAAAATTAGGTGTTATGGTAGATATTGGAAGGGTTGAGGCAGATGATTTTGCTCCTGCTGAAAATTCACCGTTATCATTTGTTAGAGTTGCAACTTATTTGAAAGATGTAGATAAGGCTATTGCCCTTGCAAATATTGTTGCTGATAAAGGTTATGAAACATTTATTAATATTATGGCTATATCAACAGTAAGTGAACATGATTTACATAATGGATTAAAGCAAATTGAAGCAGAAACAACTGTATCGGCTGTTTCTATTGTTGATAGTTTTGGTTCTTTGTATCCACAAGATGTTAAAAACTTAGCAGATATTTACAAGTCTGGTTTGTCTGAAAAGGAATTTGCGATTCATGCACACAATAATCAAGAGTTAGGATTTGCAAATACAATTCAAGCAATTGAGTCAGGTGCAGGATATTGTGATGCAACAATTCAAGGAATTGGTCGTGGCGCAGGTAATTGTTGTTTGGAACTTCTACTTGGTTGGTTGAAAAATCCAAATTACTCTTTAGAACCTATTTTAAATTCTATTCAAGAAGTTTTCCCAGGATTAAGAGATGAAATCGAGTGGGGGGCATTACCTGCATATATGGTTACTGGAATTTTGAATGAACATCCTAGAACTGCTATTGCTTTGCGAGCAAGTGAAAATAAAGATAAAGTTTCTGATTTTTATAAACAATTAACAACACCTGAATGCCTTAACTCATAATGCAAAAAAATATCCATAAAATAGATTGGGATAGAATTGATATGCTTATCAACTTGGCTTTAGATGAAGATCTTCAGGATATAGGGGATACAACAAGTCTATCTGTTATTAATGATGATTGCACTGCAAAAGCTATCTTAAAATGTAAAGAAGATTGTGTTTGTGCAGGGCTTGATGTTGCAAAACTAGTCTTTTCTAAAATTGATAAAAAAATCAAATTCAAGAAAGTTAAGAAAGATGGTGATTTTTGTAAAAAAGGTGATATTCTTGCAGAGATGGAAGGCAATTCTCAAGCTCTTTTAACTGGAGAGCGAACTGCTTTAAACTTTATTCAAAGATTATGTGGCATTGCGACTTGTGCAAAATACTATTCTGATGCAATTGTAGAGGGTTCTAAAACTGTTGTTTTAGATACACGGAAAACAACTCCTGGTTGGCGTAATATAGAAAAATATGCTGTTTCTATTGGAGGGGCAACTAATCATCGCATTGGTTTATATGATAGAATTATGATAAAAGATAATCATAGAGAATTAGCTGGACTTGAAGGGGAGGGGGGAATCGCTCGTTCTGTAGAGCGAGCTAAAAAGAAATATCCACAACTTGAAGTAGAAGTTGAAGCAGATACATTACAAGAAGTTCAAGAAGCACTTGATGCAAAAGCAGAATATATTTTACTTGATAATATGACAAATGAACAAATGTCTGAAGCAGTTAACCTTTCTAGTGGTTATTCATCAAAGTTAGAAGCCAGTGGAGGAATCACACTTGATAGAATCACATCTATTAGTAAAATTGGCGTTGACTTTATTTCTGTTGGGGCTTTAACACATTCAGTCAAGGCTATAGATATATCTATGGCAATGCAATTTTAAAAATTATGGAAACTAATATACCTCAGAAAGGAACACTTTCAAAAGAACAAATTAAAATTGTTAATCACAAAACTGGTCCTGCTCATCTATTAGCATGTGCTGGTTCAGGAAAAACAACCATCTTAGCTGATAGAGCGAATCAACTTGTAAAGAAAGATAAGGTTTTACCTGAATCTATTTTGATATTATTAGGAAATCAAGAATTGGCTGTTAAGATGCATGATTCTTTAAATGAAATGGGGGTTCAGAATGTAAATTGTGAAATATTTCATTCCCTTGGCTATGCAATAATACAAGAGGCGTATAATAGAAAGCATATTTCTTATGGTATTGATAATACTGATTTTGAAAAGATTCATAAATATATCTTATCAAAATCTATTGAGCAATTCATTGAAATGAAAAAAGTCACACTAAATAGTTTAAATATTGATTTTGAAGAACTTGAAAATCAATTATCTGTATGGAAAGGTAATTTGTTTTATCCTGAACGCAAGAAGGGGGCTTATCATAAAAAAGTCTTAAAAGATATAACACAGGCTAAATATTATAATAATGATTATGTGGAAATATATAAAATTTATGATAAAATAGCTACTGAAGAGAAACTCATAACTTATGATTATATTTTATCAATGAGCTGGGAAGTTCTAATGAGCTATCCTGATGTTTTAGAATTTTTTCAGAATAAATATGAATTCGTTATGGTTGATGATTTTCAAAATATTAATAAAGTAGAATATTTATTAATAAATTTATTAGTTGATAAGCATAAAAATGTTTTAGTTGTGGGTGACGATGATCAGCATTTATATGAACAAAAAGGAACGGCACATGATTTTCTTTATAAATTTGAAAAAGATTATAAATCTCGTAAATACATGTTATCTGAAAATTTCAGATCTTCAATAAAATCTTTAATGTTTGCAAATACTTTAATTGCAAACAATAGAGCAAGACATAAAAAAACTTCTTCTTTAACTAAAGGTTTTACAGGTCAAGCTAATGTAAAAAGTTATCCAAGTGTTAAAGATGAAGCCATTGGAATCATAAATGAAATAGAAGCCCTAGCCAGAAAAGGTCAAAAACTAAGCAGTATTGCTATATTATTACGAAATTTTTCTCAAGCAATTTTCTTAGAAGTATCATTAATAAGTAGAAAAATCCCATTTTCTTTATCTGGGAATAAGCCTTTTTATCAAAGAGATGAAATTGTAGTATTACTTAAATATTTAGCATGGGTAAATGATGAAATTAATATAAAAGAGAATGGTTTCCCGAAAGATGATTTATTAAAAAAAAGGTATATTGATCGCTTTAAATATATTGTAAATGTGCCAACAAGGCATTTTCAAACTCATGCGATTGATGATATATGTAATAAATCAATTAAGAACTCTCTTTTGATTTCTGATTTAGTCGCAAAAAAACAAACGGTTAGCTCTAACAAATTTCTTGATATTATCTTTGGTTTAATGAAAAGAATTAAGAAAAATGAGTTACCTTATAATTTATTGAAATGGTTGATTGATGAAATGAATTATAAAGAACATATCCTATTTACAACTGGTATTAGAGAAAAAGGGCTTTCTAAATTAAAATCTATTGAGAGTTTTCTTGAATTTACTAAAAAATTTAAGACTATAGAGGAGTTGTTAGATTGTATAATAACTGAATCTAAGCATGAACAGTCAGATAATGATTCTATTAAAATAATGACTATTCAGCAGGCACAAGGTTTAGAATGGGAGTCTGTATTTATTCCTAGTTTGAATAAAGGAGTATTCCCTTATGGCACAGAAGATAGCACAATGGACAGTGTTATAGGTTTAACTGCTAATAGAGAAGAAGAGAGGCGATTGTTATATATTGGTATAACTAGAGCATCGGATAGATTATATCTATCCTTTGATGGAAATAAAGATATTTCACCTTTTATAACAGAGATAGCCCCTGATTTTATAGTTGATAGATGTGATTTATTAGAAAGAGTTATTAATAAATTAAACACTAGGTTTTCTAAAAATGATATGATAAATATTATTGATAATATTGTTTTATTGAATTTAGATTATTATTTTTCAAATAGGGCAATATTCCAAAAGCTTGAAATAGATAAAATTAAAAAGTCTTTAGAAAAGATTAAAGATTCTATTGAAGAACTGCAAAAGCAAAAAAAATCTAATAATTCACTAGATGAAAATTTACTAAAAAAGTTTAATTCTCCTTCATTCAATAAAGGGATTAAAATAATAAAGAGATTATTATTAAAAGAGGATAAACAGTCAAATAAAAGTAAGAAAGTAAATAAACCGAAACAAGAAGATAAACAGTCAAATAAAAGTAAGAAAGTAAATAAACCGAAACAACAAGGAGAACCCCCTAATAATCCTGAGTCTCTAAATCCTTAGAGTAAATGCATTTATAACCAGCTAGTTCATCATTATGAATTTACTGGATTTATGAATTATTGGATTTTATTCATTAATCCAATAATTCATAACTTTTAATTTCACCTAAAAAAAATAGTAAATTCTATTTTTCTTATTTAGGATTAGTTTGCCTTGGTTACAGATAATTTTTTGCGAAGTGTGCTAAGAATTTCTTGATGTTCTGGAGAGTTTATGAAGTTCTTCATTTCATAAGGATCAAGTTTTAAATCGTGCAATTGTTCTTTGTTTTTGCCTGCATCATATAAAATATATTTATATCTTCCATTCACAAGCATATATCCGAATTCAGATTCTACATAAACAGTATCACGCCATTCTGTTGTTTCGTTTTCAAATAAAGGTTTTATACTGCTACCTTCTAAATATTTTGGTTTTTCAATTCCAGCATAATCACATATCGTTGGAATTATATCTGTCCCATTAGAAATTAGTTTTGAACTACGAACTCCTTTTTTTATAGCCTCAGGGTCTTTTATTATAAAAGGAATATGTGCTGATTCTTCATATAAAGCAGTTTTATGTTCCATCTTATGAGCAGCATCCATATCACCATGGTCACTTGTGAAAATGATGACTGTATTATCTTCTTCTCCACTTTCTTTAAGAGCATTTAACACCTTTGCTATTTGTCCATCTACCTTTTCAGTTAATTTCGCGTATGCCCAGCGATGCATTCGCCATTGTTCTTCAGTGAAATGATGATGTGCATATTGTTTAAATTGTCTTTGTTCTTTAATTTTCCAAATAGCATCTGGCTCATTCTCTTGAATATCAAAATTTGGGGGTAGGGGAGGGCAGTGTTTTTCAAAAAATTCAGTTTTAGAAACACCATCTGGTAACTTTAAAACTTCCTCCAAAGTTTCCATTTCATCTACTCCATTTTCTGTAACCGCTTTTAGAAACCAATCTTCATTTTCCATCTTTTTAGGATCTGAAAAATCTCTTGTTTTAGCATATTCGGATATAGCCATAAGGCAAATGTCATGAGGATTTATCAAAGATACCACTAGACAATATGGTTTGTCATGTTTCTTTTTAATTAGATTTGCTGCACAGTTCGCAAGTTCATCTCGTTCATCACTGCAAAAATAATCAAACCCTAAGTCGGTCGCTCTCATTTTAGGTAAATGTTCTTTGCCTCCAAAAAAAGCATTATAACCAGAATTTTTTAATAAATGACCAATTCCATTTGTCTTAATATAATCTGGTATATCTCCTTTAATTTCTTCTTTAACTGCATTGCTTCTTTGTCCAATTTTACTTGGATATAAACCTGTAAATATTGAAAATCGTGATGGGATACATACAGGATTTGCACAATACGCATTTTCAAATAGAGTCCCATCAGCAGCTAGACTATCCATCGCTGGCGTATTTACATACTTATTTCCAACACAACTCATCATTTTTGAACTTTGTTGATCTGTTAATATTAAAATAATATTTTTCTTTTTAATTTTATGTCTCCATTTATTTATTTTTGAAACATTCTTAAATAATCTTTCAATGATTCTATAGTCATATCAGCAATTAAAGATATAAAATCAGTATCATTACCTTTATTGGATTTTTGTAAAGAATTTATATAGTCAACTCTTCGTATAGGAGGAATTATAACTATAGGATAACCTTCTTTAAGTAAAAGTAAATTCATTAATAATCTTGCAGTTCTACCATTACCATCTACAAAAGGATGGATTGTTACAAAATTCTTATGTGCTAGGCTTGCAGATACAACAGGATGTTGCGAAGTATGCAAGTTTTTCACAAAATTAATCATTTCATCTTTAACTTTTTGAGGAGGTGGAGGAATAAAATCAGTTCCAGTAATAAAGACTCTACAATCCCTATATACACCTGCATTTTTATTATCAATGCGACAATAAAAAAGTTTATGAAGTTTTAAAATATCACCTTCATCAATAATATCTTTATTTAAAATAGTATAAATATAATCAAACGCATCACTATGACCAACAGCTTCTAAATGCTCTTTGATTGGCTTTCCTCCAGCAGTAAGTCCATCTTCAAGTAACACTTTTGTTTCTGTTTCAGTTAAAGTATTTCCTTCTAAAGCATTACTTGAATATGTCAAACCTATCCTAAAATACTCTTTTAATTGCTTTGCTTCTTCTGGTTTTAATGGACGAATACTATCAATTTCAGCCTTTAACTTATCTATTTTATCTAATTTTTCTTGCATATTATTAATTCTCCTTTAAATATTTATTTGTAAAAGTTAAAATTCTTCTATTTTCTTTCTTCCAATTACGAATTGTTTTATGTTTTATTCGTTTCCCCTGTTTTAATTTTTCGTGAACGCCAATAATAACAGAATCACTAGGCAAATGATGAATAAAAGATGCTTTTCTAATAATGATAGAAAATAACTCAATATTAGGTTCTAATACCATTATTTTAGCCTTAGGCATAAGTTTTGAAAATTCTTGAATATGAAACCAACAACCTGGGTATTCAAAAATTACAGCATCTTGTTGCATATTATATTGTGTTTTTGAAATAAAGTCTTTAACTTCTTTTTTTGCACCACCTTCAATATATTCTTTATTTCCATAGTATAACGGATTTAATTTTCCGTTTATTAATTGTGAGATAAAAGGAAGCCCTTGATTATTTGATAATATTTGAAAATCTGCACAGTTCGCAATACTATAATTGCTTTGCTTTAAAAAATCGGCAAATTCAGGGTTAGATTTATTTATAAACTCAATTGCTATATTTTTAAAGGCTAAATAATCAAGAGATTGATCAGTTGTTAGTTTATTTTCACTTGTTAAATCATTTTTAAAATCAGTTATTAAATCTTTAATATATGACTGTTTAAATGATTTTAAGTTGTTAGAATCAAATAAAATATTTTCAGTATAATTAGATGCCATATCTATGAAAGGTTGAATTAATGTATTATTATTATTTCCTTTTATAAACTCTTCTAATTGATTTATAAGTTCATTTATTAAATTTTCATCAAAATTATTATTTATTTTTTTTACTTTGAAACTTTTAGCCTGTGATGAAAATTGCTTCCCAAAATCATCAAGAGAAATTCTAGTAGTGTTATTTATAACAGCACCTTTCTCTGTAGCATTGTATATATTGACATCTTTGTTTTGAACTTTAATTGCACAAATCGCAGATTCTATACCCCTTCGTATTTTATCGAACATCTCTGTGGTCGCTAGAGTTTCACCGTCATAACCAACGGTATCAATAAATTTTATAGAGTTATCGACTCTTTCATTTTCTCCACCACCTATATGAATTTGTTTAGGATTATAAAAAGATAAATCATTACCTATCAAAACAATATTGTTGCTTATTTCAGTTGCAAAATCTATAGCAGTTGAGGTTACACTAATAGAAGTGATTATTTCAGGTAAGTCAATATTTAAAATCTTTAAAAGATTATTGAATTCATAAGAATTTGCTTTTTTCCAAATAACAGTATCAAAAAATCCAGTTTTTTGTGGAGCAAGAGGTGTAGTTGCTACTAAAATGGATTTGCATTTTTCATTATCCCAAATATTATTAGATTCAATCTCAACAATAAAATCAGGCATTATTTTAGCATTGATTAAAGACTTCATTGCTTTGCCTACAGCAATTATATAAAATTTATCAGCATTCTTTTTAAGAAAGTTAAGTTGTTTAGCTAAAGATGGTCCAGCAGAGCAAATAATGCTTGCTGTTTTTTTATTCTCCACAAATACTTTATAATTATGTTTAATAATATTTTTTAGATTAAATAAAGAAGAACGAAATTTTATCAAACCTGTATTAAGTTCATTTATTTGTGTTGATATTCCTTCATAAATAGCTTTAGTTACATCATTTACATCAGTGTTTTTTGATAAAGATTCATCTGTTAAAAACTGCACATCTCGCAACTTAATACACATTGTTGCAACCACTAATCTTTTCATAGATAACTCATTTATTAGTGGAAATGGAAATGTTAATGAATCTATAGTTTCTTTTATGACTTCATCTTTATTGCATTCAGCAGGATTATCAAAAATATAAAACAAACAAGTTTTTTCAGATAATTGTTTGCGTATAGAATGCAATTTTTCTTTATTCCATTTTCCTAAAAAAACAATTAGTTTTTTGTCATTGTTATCTTTATTAAATAAAATAAAATTATTTAATAATGTATCATATAGATCAGAATAGGTCATTTTAGTAAAAAGAATTCTTTTTTTGTTAGTTTACCTTTAAGTGGTGTTGTGATATACTTTAAATTTGGTAAAAATTGTAATAATTGAATTTCAGTCATATTATCAGATATTTTAATCTCTTCTAGACTATTTATCTCTTCGATACCTTTAAGAGAAGTTAAAAGAGGGCAATATAAAATGTTTAAAGATTTTAATGAAGATGAATTCAAACTGTTAATTGAAGCTATATCAGTATGAGATATATTTAAATCCTGTAATGATAAATTCTTTAAAGATGAAAAATCTGAAATTTTATTGTAAGATAAATCTAATTTTTTTAATTGCTTCATCTTGCTTAAACTTGATATATCAGATATTTGATTTTTAGAGCAATTTAATATATGGATTGGTGAATTTTCTAAAAAATTTAAATTTGTTATTTTATTGTTTGAAATATTTAATGATGCAATATTCAATTTGTTTAAAAGTGGAATTCTTGCAATATTTAAGTTCGATAAATTAAGTTGTTTAATATTTTTCATACTTGCGATAAGGACTAACAAACGATTGGTTTCAATATTTGTTAAATCAAATTTTTTATTATAAAGAAATTGTATGGGGACTTTTGAAGAAGAATCTGTTTCTAATGCTTTTTGGCACAAGTCAAAAGCTTTTTCATAATTTCCATCGTTCCAATACACTATAGATTCAAGTTCAATAAATTCTTGTTTATATTTAAACGAATCTAACTCGGTTTCTATCTCTAATTTGATTTTTCCCATATATTTATTTCTAATTGCTTTATCTTTTATCTTTGTTGCAGCTGTTTGAAAGGCATATAAAAGTGCTTTTTGTGCAATTTCTGTCTTATTGTAATTTTCTGCAATAGTTAAATATTTATTAATTGCTTCATCAAAATGATTTGTTTCAATTAAGGCACTACCTGCAATTAGAGGGCTTGCTTTTTCAGGTAATGATAACCTAGACACTTTCAATGATACTAAATGTGCAAAATTAGAGTATGCACGAATCGCAAATTTATTTAAATTTCTTCCTGTTATAGGAAAGGAATCAACAGAGTTTAAAACTCTTTTCCCATCAATATACATTGATAATACCTGTTCGTGTCTTATGATTTTAATTGTATATATTTTATTCTCTTCATAAGTAAAATTATCTATAGCAATGATTTCATTGTTATCTTTTAATCTAGTTTTTAATATTAAATTTTTTTCACCGCTATAACCAGAGAACTGAAAGTTATATCCTACTGGCTTGCTCCATGTTGTATCTGTTTTTTCTAGATTTGAATTAATACTTATTTCTATTGCATCAGGAGCTTTAGTTATTATAACTTTTAGTTCTAACATTATATTTTTAGCTTGTTGAATATCTTTTAATGCTAGCCATTCATATTTTTCCATTTTTAAACCATACTTTGAAAATGTCCATGGTGCAGTTATATTATTTAAAAATTGATCCTTAAATATTAAATTTTGTGTCTTTTTATTTTTTTTGAAATCTTGTGTGTAAATAGTATTCCACTTACTTTTTTGTTGCATTTTATCTTCAATAACATATTTGATAAACATAAATAATACAATTAATAAAATTGTTGAAAAAATTGATATAACTTTATGGCGAATAAAAAACAAACCTGTTTTTTTGAAGGTTGAAGCTTTTTCTGCATGTGTCGCAAAACCAGTTAAATATGAGTTTATATCATTTATAAATTCATTAACGCTTTGATACCTATCTTCAGGATATAATGCCATAGCCTTTACAGCTACTGCTTCTATAGTAGATGGTATTACTTTGTCAGGAGCTCTTTCTTTAGGAGGAATTATATTTCCTAATATAGTGTCATTGAGCATTTTAGAAGAACTTCGTTTTATTATAGATTTTTCATAAGTTAATAAAGTATAAAGAATAGCTCCGAGAGCATAAATATCAGTTGTTTCATTTTTTTTACTATTTTCACCAGCCGCTTGTTCAGGAGCCATATATCCTAGAGTTCCTTTTGCCACACCATCAAGAGTAACATTTATATTTGCATTTATTTCTTTATGGTTATCAAGAATAGTTACATCGTTATCATCGTCTTTTATTAACTTCGCTAATCCCCAGTCTAAAAGCAAAACTTCTCCATGTTTACCAAATTGTATATTTTCTGGTTTTAAATCAAGATGAATTACTCCTTTGCTGTGTGCAAATCCTACAGCATAACAAACTCGTCTGAATGACCATACTAATGACTTTAAATTGTATCTTTCAAGATATTTTTTATCACCAGCTTTCAATTTTTTTATAATGTCAGATAAAGTTTCACCTTTAAGTAATTTCATTGTAAAGTATGGAGAGCCAGAAGCATCTAAACCAATATCATGAACAGGCACAATATTAGGGTGTTCAAGCATTGCTGTTATCTTTGCTTCTTTTATAAATCTATTTTTATCTTCAATTGAACTATTGTGAGATAATAGAACTGCCATTGCAATATCTCGAGATGTATCTTTATCTTTGACTCGTAAAATCCTTTTCATTCCACCTTGATCTATGCTTTGTATAAAAGCATATTTCTTTTCTGGTTTTTGCGTTAAGTCTTTAAATAAATTCTCATCACTTGACTGGGTTATAGTATCTTTTAGTAGAATTGTAGAAGATTTTGACTTCTTTGTTTGTATAGTTGTTTTAATCGTTGTCATTTTAATAGTTAGTAAATTAAATTTTTATATTTTTTGTTATTGATATTGATATTTTTCCTGAAACTATTTAACTATACTGCATAATTCGCAAATTTCAAGGTTTATGCTGAGAAAATAAAATAATTATTGACAAAACAATTCAAGAATTTAAATACTTTTGAGCTATTTTAGTTTTCATTATGTTCAGACCTCCCATTATGTTAAGCTTAACATAATGGGAGGTCTGAACTTTACACTTTCTGACATCTAGGAATGGGATTTTAAATAAGATTTGGTTTATTTTATTTTTTAATCCTGCAAATCTTTGCTAATAAAGCAGATGCAATTTTATTTATCTGTTGATTTTTACCAAAAAGTCAAGTCTATTATTAAACAGTTTGTTAAGTAAAGCACTTGACTTTTCAAACTTGAAATCAACACAACTAACAATGCTCATTAAACCTTACCTTATCGCTCGCTTAAAGCAGGCTCAGAGGTGAGTTTTTGCATTTTTCCAACTTGATATTACGCGAAATGCAGTTTTGATTTAAACCCCCTTAAAAAGCCAAATAGGAAATAAAAAAGTCAAGTA
>JAOZMT010000362.1 GCA_029934175.1 Victivallales bacterium
TCAAGATAATATTTATCATTTGCATTTACTTTATCAAATGCACCTATCCCATAAGGTATTCCTTTTACTGCTTTCATTTTATTATTTCCTATTGTTGCATAGTTCGCAAATTTTGTATTATTCTACCGTTACACTTTTTGCTAAATTTCTAGGTTGATCAATATCACATCCTCGTTCATAAGCAAAATAGTATGAGAATAGTTGTAAAGCAACAACTGTAACTATTGGAGCTACAAATTCTGAACATTCTGGAATCCAAATAATATCATCTGAATGTTCTTCTATTGACTTATCTCCTATAGTTGCTGTTGCAATAACAGGAGATTTTCTTGCACGACATTCTTGCATATTTCCAATAATTTTATCTTTCCCTGCAATATCATTAGCTAAGGCTAAAACAGGAACGCTTTCTTCAAGTAAAGCAATCGGACCATGTTTTAATTCTGCTGCATGATAACCCTCTGCATGAACATAAGATATTTCTTTCAATTTCAATGCACCTTCAAGAGCTGCAGGAAATAAATATCCTCTACCAATAAAAAAGAAGTTATTCATTTTAGCATATTTTTTTGCGATTTGTGCAATATTATCAGCTTGTTCCAAAACCGTTTCAACAAGAGTAGATATATTATTAATTTCTTTAATTAACTTCATACCATCTTGTCCAGAAAGTCTTCTATTTCGACCTAATTTCAATGCAAGCATTAATAAAACAGTTGTTTGACATGTAAAAGCTTTGGTTGAAGCAACACCAATTTCAGGACCAGCATGAAGGTATACTCCCCTCCCCGTTTCTCTAGCAATTGTTGAACCAACAACATTACAAAGCCCTGCAACGATTGCTCCTTTATTTTGAGCCTCTTTTACCGCAGCTAATGTATCAGCTGTTTCTCCAGATTGACTTATAGCCAAAACTAAAGAATTTTTTTCAATAATAGGATTTCTGTATCTAAACTCAGCAGCTTGTTCAACTTCTGTAGGAATAGAAGCAAGGTCTTCAAAATAATATTCCCCAACCATACCAGCATGCATACTCGTTCCACATGCCGCAATTATAATACGATTTATTTGTGCCATTTCAATTGGTGTAAAATTCAAACCATTTAAGACAGCAGTTTCTAATTTGAAGTCAAGTCTTCCTCGAATAGAATTTGATATTGCAGTTGGTTGTTCATATATTTCTTTCATCATAAAATGTTCATATCCACCTTTTTCAGCATCTGTTGTATCCCAATCAATATGTGTAGTCTCTCTTGAAACTGGAACATTATTAAGAGTTCTAATATCAACACCATCTGCTGTAATCACAGCTAAATCATCATCATCTAGAAAAATAACCCTTTTGGTATATGCGACTAATGCAGCAATATCACTTGCAACAATAGTTTCATCATTTCCAATACCAATAGCAATAGGACTTCCACTTCTTGCAACAACCATAGAATTTGAATCTTCCAAAGCTATAGCAGCTATTCCAAAAGTTCCTTCAAGTTTCTTTACAGTAGCTGCAACCGCTTGAGCTAAATCACCTTCAAAACATTCTGAAATCAAATGAACTATAACCTCTGAGTCTGTTTCAGAATTAAATTTACACCCCTTTAATTCAAGTTGAGTTTTTAAAGCTTGATAGTTTTCAATAATCCCATTATGAACAATTGCAAATTTTTCATTATTGTCACAATGAGGATGACAATTATCATGATTAGGTTCACCATGTGTAGCCCATCTAGTGTGTGCAATTCCAAGATTAATCGAAGTATCTTTATATTCACTCCACTCTTCTTGAAGTTTTCTTTGAAGTCCTACAACTTTACCTGTTTCTTTAATAGTTTTAATTTTATTGTTATTAATAACAGCAAATCCAGCAGAGTCATAACCTCTATATTCTAAGCGTTTCAATCCATCTATTAATGTATCAATCGCATTCCTTTTTTTTCCAATATATCCTACTATTCCACACATATTATAACTCCTTTTTTAAACTTCAAATTTTTTAATAACTTTTGCAGGGTAACCAGCCACAACCGAATGTGGTGGCACATCTTTTATAACAACAGAATTAACTGCAACAACTGCATGATGTCCAATTGTAACTCCTTTCATAATTACAGCTCCTGTTCCAATCCAAACATTGTCTTCAATTTTAACTGGAGCCATTTTTCTATTTTCTGGAATATCTTTAAGTCTCCTATCAGCTGGATGTCCATCTGTATCCATAATCGTAACATTTGGTCCAAATAGGACATTTTTTCCAATAGTTACACCAATAACAGATGCAATAGAAATATGATTTAATTCAGAAGCAGTTTCAATATATCCGCATTGGTCATATTCTTCACCCCATTTATTAATAGTTAATTTAGTTGTAGAACAAGGAAAAGGATTATCGCCTGTTGCTAAAATTCCAGCTCCTGATTTAAAAACTAATCTTCCTTTAAAAGGCTCTAAGGAAAAATCATCTTTTGATTTCGTAAAATCATTTAGAAATACTTTTGGCTCTCCAGCAACCCAAAAATCATCTGCATAAATCGCACCAATTTCATCTAACATTTTAAAATGTTTTTTGTTTAACTCTTCTAATTCTTCATCCGTATAACTTTTACCATATAAATAACCCATTTAACTCTCCTTTTATTTATTTTCTAATTCTTCTAATTTATCAGCATTCTTTTTTGACTCAAAAAATATCCAATTTAAAATATTTAAAACTTTGTCAAAATTCATTGAAATACTATATTGCACTTTTTCATAGAAAAAGACATTTCCTTCCAATTTTCCAAATTCCCAAAAGTATCCATTTGTAACTAACCCATAAATTGGAATAGCTGGATTTTTATTTTCTGTTTGAGCAGCAACCATTTCAGCAGCAACTTGTCCCCAGCCTCCAATAAAATCATCTTTTTTAGCAGCTCCTAAACAAACAATTGGTTTTTTAAAATCATCTCCAACTCTATTTCCAAGAGCAAATAAATAATCTGGAATTCCTGATAAATCTGCTTCTTTTGATTCAAAATAGAAATGAGACCAAAGAGGCAAATTATTGACTTTTGAAACAGTAGACAAAATAGGAAAAAGAACAGCTTCACATTTCACATATTCATTACTATTAAAGCCTATTGAATTCAAGTTTTCCAATATCATTTCTTTTATATCAGGTTTTATTATAATATCTTTTCCCTTAATAAACTCTTCTTGTTTATAATCTAAATTAAATTTTTCAACAACATCACCAATTTTTTTAAATTCTGTAAATTTCATACTCCTCCTTTATTT
>JAOZMT010000363.1 GCA_029934175.1 Victivallales bacterium
AGATTTGGCGTGGCAGGAAAAAATATGATGAAGGAATAGAACAATTATGTGATTACTTAGATTCTTATTCGTTAGACTCTGGTTATTTGTTAGTATTTAATTTTAATAAAAGCAAAAAGTATGAGCTTATAGAAAGCGAATATTATGGTAAGAAAATAACAACCGTTTTTGTGTAAAAAATGCAAAATTTAAAAGTAAACAATCAAATGAAATCTATTTATATTTATGGTGCAAGTGGTCACGGTTTAGTCGTTGCTGATATCGCAAAAGCATGTGGTTATGAAAAAATTATTTTCATTGATGATGGAGAAAATCAATATTTAACTTTTGAAGAGATTAAAAGTAATAATAAAATTTCTATTGCATTTGGAATTGGAGATAATAAAATTAGGCATAAATTATTTTATAAAGTAGAAAAATTTGAATTTAATATAGTTTCTTTGATTCACCCAAGTGCAGCTATATCTCCAAATGTAAGAATAGATACCGGAACTGTAATAATGCCTAAAGTGGTAGTAAATTCAAATTCGAAAATAGGAAAAGGTGTAATATTGAATTCTGCTTGTATAATAGAACATGAAAATGAGATTAAAGATTTTGTACATATTTCCCCTGGAGTTTCTCTTGGAGGGGATGTATTAATTAATGAATATACACATATAGGAATAGGTTCTTCTATTATTCAAGGTTTATCTGTTGGAGAAAATTGTATTATTGGGGCTGGATCTGTAATTGTAAATGAGATAGGAAATAATAAATTGGCGTATGGTAACCCATGCAAAGAAATAAAGGATTTATCATGACACAAAAAAGAATATTTTTATCAGCACCCAATATGGGTGGAAATGAATTAAATTATATAAAAAAAGTTTTTGAAAGTAATTATATTGCACCTCTTGGCGAATATGTAAATAAATTTGAAGATAGTATAAAAGAATATACTAAATCGAAAAATGCTCTTGCTGTAAGTAGCGGAACCGCTGCCATTCATTTAGCTTTAAGAATACTTGGAATAAAAGAAAATGATGATATATTAGCATCTTCATTTACATTTATTGGTTCAGTAAATGCAATTCTTTATCAAGGAGCGAATCCTGTTTTTATTGATAGTGATAAAGAATCTTGGAATTTATCTCCCAAGTTATTAAAAGAGTACTTAGATACTTGTGATAAAAAACCGAAAGCATTAGTTTTAACACATCTTTATGGACAAAGTGCAGATATTGCGAAGATTGCAAAAATTTGTAAAGATTACCAAGTATATTTAATTGAAGATGCAGCAGAAAGTTTAGGTGCAACTTTCAATAATCAACATACTGGAACTTTTGGAGATTTTGGCATATATTCTTTTAATGGAAATAAAATATTAACAACATCAGGTGGAGGAATGTTAATATCTAATAACAAAGAATATATTGATAAAGCTATGTTTTATAGCACTCAAGCTAGGGAAAATGAATTATATTATGAACATCATGAATACGGATATAATTACCGAATGTCGAATGTTCTAGCAGCTATAGGAGTTGCACAGATGGAAGTTATAGAAGAGCGAGTATTAAAGAAACGAGAAATTTTTAATTGGTATAAAGAGTTTTTAGGCGATATAGAAGAAATAAACTTTATGCCAGAATTAGATAATAGTCGTGGTAATCGATGGTTGACAACTATTACTTTAGAAAATAGAGATTATAAAAATATAATTAACGCTCTTGAAAAAATTAATGTAGAAAGTCGTCCTCTTTGGAAACCAATGCATCTTCAACCATTATTTAAAGATGCTAAAAAATTGATTGATGGAACTAGTGAAGATTTATTTAATAAAGGTTTATGCCTTCCAAGTAGCACAACAATGACTAGAGATGATGTAAAGATAATTTGCGAAGAAATCAAAAAAGGTTAACCTTAGATTTTCACAGAGAAAATGTAGGATTAGTGAATAGTAAAAAGAAAGTTGAAATGAAAAAAAACAGAAAATATTTATTTTATATTGTCATATTAGGTATTGTTATCAAACTCGGTATGATTTTTGTTAATAATCGTATTTATAGAGATGCGTTTTTATATATAAATATGGCAAAAAAAGATAATCTTCAAGAGATTGCTGCAAAAGGCTGGATAACCTATAGACAAGAATTGAATTCTTATTCCGGAATTGCGACCAAAAAATTTTATTCAGGTAAACATTCGCTTAAAATAGTAAATAATGACAAAGCAAATGCAGGATGGTATTACAATCGGATTTATTTAAAAGAAAAAGTGGAAGTGGAAAATTTAACTATCTCTGCTGTTTGTAAATCAAAAAATGCTATGGTTAAACCACGAATCCATTTGATAATTGAATTTACCGATAAAACTCAAACTTCAATAAATTTATGGTTTAAAAACAAAACTCATGATTGGGAGTTTAAAAGCAAAATTTATTCTTTTGATAAAAAAATAAACGCTATTAGACCTTATTGTCTACTATATGGTAATACAGGAACTGCTTGGTTTGATGATATTAAAATAACAAGCAATAATAATAAAATCAATTTAGTAGAAAATGGAGATATTGAAAATACGGTTTCATTAACTGGAGCATTATTATATTCTAAAGTTCCTCCATTTTATATATTATTATTAACTTTCGGAGAATATATAGCAATAGGTGCAGCTAACTTTGCATATTTACTTGCTATTGTTTTAGGCATATTTACAACTATTGCGATTTATGCAATTACTAAACACCTGTTTATGAAAGAAAAACTTGCATTAATCGCAAGTTTTTTATTTGCAATTCATCCCTTTTTTTTAAGAGCTGACTTAGGTGTTATTCGTGACAGTTTATACATTCCAGTGCTTATTTATTGCATATATTTTGCAATGAATGCAATTGTAAATCAAAAAGATAGATCTGATCTAAAAAGTAAAACAATTATTTACTGGATATTATTTGCGGTTTGTGCAGCAATAGCAAATGCAACTCGTCGAGAAGGAATTGAATTGATTGTTATTTTTACAATCTGGATATTTGTTGAGATGTTTTTTATCAGAAAAGAATATATTAAGAGTATCTTAAGTAAAACAACAATTTTCTTTACTGTATTTTTGATTTGGAGTGGAATTAGTTATTCTTTTTATTATTTCTCGAGTAATTATACTTTATATAATTGGAATATAATTGACGAACGCGTTTATGCCTTTCTTGATAGATTTATACATGATGATGTTAAACGACTTAAAAAATGGGAGAAATAATATGCATCCTTTATTTACATTATTTGCTTGG
>JAOZMT010000364.1 GCA_029934175.1 Victivallales bacterium
CTAATATATTCCCTTGGTTTTTTGATGAATTGAGAGAAATAGAAGACTTAAGAAGATTGTCAGAGTATGAATGATAAGATGTCTGCGTTACTTTGTTTGCTTTACTCTAATAATTCTTATTTGTAGTATTCCTAAAGCATTGTTCGTAAAAATTCTATTGATTATTGAACAAAAAGACCCCCGAAATGTTAGTTATTAGTAATATTAAATCCTGAATTTAAATTCGCGTAAATCCGTTCAATCTGTAATATCTGCGTTCTATGCAATATAGATTTTGCAGTTAAATATTTTTAACTAAGAAAGCGGCATATAATGGGATATTTATAAATTCTGCATTTTTTTCAAAGTTTCTAGGAGAAATTCTTATGATATTCTTAGGATTATATTTATTTTGATAACTTCTAAGACTTTTAATATTTCTATTTAATCCACTTTTAACCTCTATAGGTAAAATATTATTATCATTTGAAATAATAAAATCAACTTCTGCATCACTTTTAGATGACCAATAAAAAATGTTGTCAAATCCGATATTTTTTAATTCCATAGCCATATAATTTTCAATAAATGCTCCTTTGTATTCTGAAAATAGTTTTGATTCTAAAATAGTATTTGTAGCTATTTCTAACATTGCACCGAGCAATCCAGTATCTAACAAATATAATTTAAACTTATTAGAATCAATATAACCTTTAAGAGGCAATTTAGGATTTTTTATATTTTGAACGATATTAACCAAACCAGCGTTTTTTAACCACTCTATACTATTTTCAAAAGTAGATAATCTACTTTTTTTTAATACTTCAGCACAAACAAATTTTTTATTTGGTTTTGCTAATTGTAACGGTATAGAATTCCAGATTGACAAAGTTTTTAAAGCTTCTGAATTTGAAGAATATTTAGAAAAATCTCTACGATAAGCAGATAATATATCATTTTGAATATCTCTCACATCAAAAAGCGAACCGCTATCAATATAATTTTGAACAACTTCAGGCATTCCGCCAATATACAAATAATCAATATAAATTTTCAAAAGTTTTTTATGTAAAACATCAGATATTGGTTCAAACATATCCTTAGACAAAATCATATTTAGAATAAGTTCTTCATTAATTGCAATTAAAAATTCTTTAAATGACATAGGACATAATGTCATAAAATCAATTTTTCCTACAGGAAAACTTGATTCTTTACCAATGCTAACTCCTAAAAGAGAACCTGCTGCAATTATATGAAAAGTATTAGCCTCTTCGCAAAAATATTTTAATGAAGTTAAAACTTTAGGGGCAACTTGTATTTCATCAAAAAAAATAAGAGTATTTACATCTGTAATTTTTTCACCAATATATAAACTAAGTTTATCAATAATATTCATTGGATCCAAATTTTCCTGAAAAATATTTATTAATTCTTTATTTTTCTCAAAGTTAAAATAGAATTGTTTTTTATATTCATTTTCACCAAATTGATGGACTAAATAGGTCTTGCCAACTTGTCTAGCACCTTGCAATAACAAAGGCTTTCTTCTTTTTTTATTTTTCCAATTTAATAATTTAAGATATGCATCTCTTTTCATATTTATCTCCTTAAAAGTGCTACTTCATTACAATTTAATCTCCACAAAAAAGTAAAATCAGTCACAATATACCTCCTTAAAAATGCATTTCAAGCATAAAACTAAAATATTTTGTGTAAATTCATTCTATGGAACAATGATTTTGCGAATTGTGCAGATTTTGTTTGTTATATTATTTTTTTCATTTAACCGTCGGAGTTCACAGTCTTTAGCGTGCTTTTTTGATAACATAATTTTAAATGCCTGTAAATCATTATCTAAAAACTGCGATTTATGCAGAATTATAAAAATAATAGGATTTGCTCTTAACACCGATTATTTATAAAGAATTTTTTAACCACTAATAGATACTAACAGAACACTAATTAAAAATAACTAAACTCATTGACTTTACAAAATAAATTTTATAAATAACAGTCAATGTAAAATTTTACATTTTCTTATTAGTGTTTTGTTAGTGTTTATTATTGGTGAATATTTGAATTAATTCAAATTCTCTCCTTGCACTAATTTTATTTTTCTCCTAATTTTTTAACAATGAAAGCAAAGATTATGGCTCATAAAAAAACTCTTCCTAATTATTCTGCTTAAGAAGAAGAATTTTAATATTAGTTTTTCAAAATGATAAAATTTTATATTTGTTATTTTTCCATTAAAAAGTCAATTATATTTTTATGAATAATACCATTTCTATTTACTTTTATAAATTTATCTAAAGTTAAAACCATTTTTTTATTATGATTTTTTATTTTTTCTAAAACAGAAAATTCTCTTTCTATTGTTTTATCAGAAGCAAGTAAATATGAAACTTGAATATATACTTTTTCTTTATGATTTTCAGCAATAAAATCGACCTCATTTTTATCTTTTTTTCCAATAGAAACAGTATATCCTCTATATAAAAGTTCTAAATAAATGATATTTTCTAAAACCCCAGCAATATTATTTTGATTTAATCCTAATATTGCATCGTGTAAACCTATATCATTTAAATAATATTTATCATTAAATTCTAAAAATCTTTTACCTTTAATATCATATCTTTTTACATTATGAAGAACGAAAGCATTACAAAAAAGTAATAGATAATTTTGAACACTCTCAACACTTGTTTTTATTTTTTGAGATTTCAAATAATCAGAAACATTTTTTGCTGAAAAGGAGTTGCCAATATTATCAAATGCAAATCTTAAAATATTATTTAATAAAGAAACATTTCTAATTTTATTTCTTTCAATAATATCTTTTAGAATAATTGTATTTAATACATCTTTAATATAACCATAAATCAGTTCATCTTCAAACTTTAAATTGTGCAAAACAGGTAATCCACCATATTTCAAGAAAAGTTGAAATTCATCCTCGTGATGACCTTTTGAAGATCCACGAAAAACAAGAAATTCTTGAAAAGTCAATGTAGAAATATAAATTTCGACAAATCGTCCTGACAATAATGTTGCAAGTTCTGATGATAATAGATGAGCATTAGAACCTGTTAAAAAAATATCATAATTTTCACGAGCTAACAAAGAAGTAACGCATTTTTCCCATTCTTCAATTTCTTGAACTTCATCAATAAACAAATAAATTTTATCATCTATCTTTTTTGACTTTTCTATTATGTATTCATTCAAATTTAAATAAGTTTTTATTTTATCAAATTCTAATAACTCTTTATTAATGTAGAT
>JAOZMT010000365.1 GCA_029934175.1 Victivallales bacterium
TATACTGTGAACGGTTGAAAAATATACTTTTTGAAAGATGATAACAATTGTTATTTTGATTTCATAAACTCTTGGCTACTAGAAGTAACCAAGAGTTTATAAAATTAAAAAGAGCTATTGTTTGCGCTTTTAGGAAGTTTATTTTTCAGCCGTTTGCAGTATAACAAGAAGAAATTTAATATCCAATTTTCAAAATAATCCTGTCCATCTTGAAAATCCTGTTATCCTGTCAAAACAATTGTTGGACGGCATTAAAAACAACGCCATTATTTTTTTATTTTAATTAATTTCATAAAAGATCTTTCATATTTAGCGAAAGGCGAATCTTTAGGATCATTGCCAGGTATATCTAACCATTTTTGTTCTTGTTCAAAAATGCTCTGTGTCATAAGAGTTATATTAATCCTTAAGTATGAAGGATAACTAACCGTTTTAACGAAATTCATATCTTCTAGAGAAAAAGTTAGAACTTTAACATAAGGAATAACTGTGTTAAAATCACTATCTTTATTATTGTTCCATATCTTTAATACTTCAAATACTTCACCTTTTTGATATGGTTTTATCACATCTGCAATAATATTAAAATCGCTATGGGAAGGATATATTTCTCTTCTTTGTAATTCATTGTCTTTTAATCTATAGCTTATCTCATTTAAGTCTGTTGTTTCTTGTTCAATAAATGGTTTTCTTGAAACAAAATGAATCGCAACAACTTCTCCATAGAAATTTTCTTCTGTTTCGAATAGCTCTAAATCTTTATAATTATAATTTGTAGTAAAGTCATCTACCATAATAGCAAATGCTATATTTGCTTCTTGAAACAAAATATTTTTTTGTTTAGAATTCATCCATAATTTTTGTGTAAAACCTAAAAATTGAGTGAGTATAATTATAATAATTAATGATATTGCCATAGATATTAAAATTTCTAAAAGAGTAAACTTTTTATATTTTTTCATTAATTATTCCTCTCAATGTCATAAGAATATATTTTCAAGAATCTTTCTGCATAAGGTTTAGTTATAGGCCAAGTTATTTCTATATTTAGTCGACACATTGTATCATAGCTATTGTCTATTTTGGTATTAGTGGAACCATTCCAAAAAGACATTTCTATTGGAGATTTCCATATTCTACAAACTCCATCAAAATCAACAAAGTCATTCGTTTTCAACAATATTCGATAAATCCCAGACTTGCTTTTAATTGGTAAAATTGTTAAGTTTTTAAAGTTTGTAGCTTCTGGAGCATCTTTTTCAACCCAATTATCAGTAAGACCTTCATCAATAAGTAAATTATTTTTAACTGGGATAATATCAATATGCGAAGGTATGAATTCCGCTTTTTCTTGTATTAATCCTTGCCAATAATCATCTACAACATTTCCATCATCATCATAAGTTTTATACAGAACCCATGAACGAGTGCTTTCTATAAAAATATTTGATGATATAACAGCATAATTTTTTCCTTTAGCATTATTTGATAAACTCAATGAAGATGATAGTAGAGTTAATACTCCTACTATAGATATAGTAAATATAGTTAAAGTAATAATGATTTCAATTAAAGTAAATTTATTATTTCTCATTCTTTCACCTTTTGTAAACGCCCTGTATATTTATTTAGTTTATATTCAAATTTATTGCTATCATTGAAATTTTTTGTATCGACCTCTTCATTATCAACAATTCCAGAACGAATAGTTAGAGTAGAATTTGCATCCCAAATATTTGGGAGTTTTGAACCTTTTTCAAAAATAATAGCTGGTATTTCAAAAAGTCCAGAATCAACAGTATAAAAAGTTTCTGATGTTGTAAATATACTTTTTTCAAATAATGATTGCCATTGACTATCTTGTAAATAATTTTTAAAATTGTAATTAATTCCATCTTTTTCAACTAAGCACATTCTAAACTGTTTATAAGCAGTTTGTTTATTCTCTAAATTTACATTTGGCAAAAGTAGTGCAATTGCAGGTATAAATTTATATTTTCTGCTTTGTATTGATAAGGATTTATTTCTGACTAATGAAATATTATTCCTTAACAACTGAGCAGATAATTTTACAGATTTTTCTTTATCAAATTGTGAGAAAGGAACTATTATTAATCCAACTAACAGAGATATTAATCCAATAACTATGATTAATTCAACTAATGTCCAATATTTTTTCATATAATTCCTCTTTTTAGTAATGAGTCTTTTTTATTAGAAAGAATATACTACCAAATAAAAAAAATGCAAGCATAATAGACTGTAATCGTCAATAAATTTAAACAATATTTTCTTTTTTTAGGCAATAAAATATAATAAATAGAACTCATATTATACCTAATCACAAATTATTAAATCTTTTCATAAAAATGTATTGTAGTCTTAATCGCCTTTCGGCTTTTTGGTCATTTCTGACTAGATAATATAGAAATTGATAGTAATAATGTATTACAAAATGGGTCTTAATCGCCTTTCGGCTTTTTGGTCATTTCTGACACAAATAATGAATATGTTTATAAGATTGAAAAAAATCTAAAGTCTTAATCGCCTTTCGGCTTTTTGGTCATTTCTGACCCCTTTGCAGGGGGTGCTCCAAATTTTACAATTTAGGTCTTAATCGCCTTTCGGCTTTTTGGTCATTTCTGACCCAGTTTGAAGGGATGCAAGTATGCACTTATTGCATACAGTCTTAATCGCCTTTCGGCTTTTTGGTCATTTCTGACTTCTAAAATAGAATGGTATATCAAACATTTGCAAGCAAAAGGTCTTAATCGCCTTTCGGCTTTTTGGTCATTTCTGACTTGAGTTAAAAGAACAATTACACCAAGCAAATTATGAATTTGGTCTTAATCGCCTTTCGGCTTTTTGGTCATTTCTGACTCCTACTACATTTGGTAGCCCTTGTCCTATTTGTGAAGTCTTAATCGCCTTTCGGCTTTTTGGTCATTTCTGACAATCAAATACTAACTCAAGGTAGATTTTTCCATAGAGAGTCTTAATCGCCTTTCGGCTTTTTGGTCATTTCTGACTCAGCGGTTCTGTTTCTGTATCACTTCCAAAACTTGCGGAGTCTTAATCGCCTTTCGGCTTTTTGGTCATTTCTGACTTATAACTTTAAAATTTAATGAAGATACATCATTCAATTATTTGTCTTAATCGCCTTTCGGCTTTTTGGTCATTTCTGACCCAAAACGCAAGCAAAAAAAGCGTTGAATGATAACTATTTAGTCTTAATCGCCTTTCGGCTTTTTGGTCATTTCTGACC
>JAOZMT010000366.1 GCA_029934175.1 Victivallales bacterium
CAATCTCCACGCCATTGATCTGCAAATATAAAAATTATATTTGGTTGTTCTTTTTCTTCTATTTTCATAATTTACCTTCTTTTAATTTATTAGATAATTAATAATATAATTCATAATTATACAAAATTCAATATGCAATATGTTTTTTTTATTGTTTTAAATTCACATCTCCTACATAGACAAATATCTGTTTCTTTAGTAAACTCAAAAGTCATTTAGGGTAGAGACAAAAACAACTTCCCTTTTTGTCATAATTAAAGTCTATTGAAGATTATAATATTCAAAGACTTAAACTATAACAAAAAGAAAAAAAATGATAGAATTATATAAATACCCAATTTATTTCTGTCTCTAACCTTATTTTACTCCTCCTAAAAAAATTGTTTTGTCCCTAATTGTTTTGTTATTCTTCTAAAATTAAATAATCTTGAGCTTTGATTGTTTTTCCATCAATAACTCTATCTTCATCTGCAAAATTTACTATTATTGAATGACCAGAAGAAAATTCTGTTTTTTCAACATATCCATCTTTAGATAAATATTCATGATTTGTCATTTCTGCCAACCCAACTTTTTTATGCCATTGGTCAACGAACAAAGTCTCAATGAAAGCTTGTTTTTTATTTCTCCAATCTTCTAATGTATTAACAGGCCAAAATGCAGCATATCCCCAAAGCATATTCTCTAACATTCTAACAGGCTCGCCGCCACTTGTTCCATTTGTTCCATATCTTGCGCTAAACGCAGCATCGTGAAATACTAAATTCCATAAAGGTATTGTTTCCCCTGGAATTTGTTCATGACGGTTCTCCAAAAAGTCCAAATCAGCCGCACCAAAATCAGCAGCATTTTCGCTTCCAAGTAACAATCCTTCTTTTTTGTAAAACTGCATTAATTCTCTTTTTGTCTGCCAATCACCATTTCGTGATAATGGATGTTCTTTGTCATAACATTCATAAAATTGAACACACGCTGCTGTATCAATAAAATATCCATTAAGTCCCAAAGTTTTTAAATCTTCCCAATTTCGTTTTGCATATTCAACTCCAGCCGTTGGACAATTAACATAACAAAGTCCGCCATGCCATGGACCTCCAGGCATTAAATTCCCGCGTTCATCTTCAATTATTCCATTTGGAAAAGATTTTGAATGTTGATAAATATCTTGATAATTATCATGAAGCACAACGCTAAATGGGTTTTGATTATCAGTAATAATTTCTTTTAATTCATCAACTGTTCCAAGAGCAGGTTCTGGAGGCCAAATATCAGGATGTTTTTCATCATATCCACCTTGAAATGTTCCACGCATATTAAATACGCCTTTTTCCATACCCAATTCTTTAGCTTCTTTTATAACTGTTGCAACATCAGAATGCGTAAGTTTAACATCAATTTTTCCGTGATTTTCTTTAACTCCTTGCGGAACACGCAACATTTGATTTGTGTAAAAATCTTCGTGAATTGTAGAGCATTGAAAAAATGATAAAATTCTTCCACCCAATAAATTATTTACAGATGGCACTTCTTTGATTTTTTCTTCTAACGATTTAAAAATTCCAATATCTTTTGCATATTGACGGAATATTTTAGACATTCCAACATATCCATTAGATGTAAAATAATAACGAACAGAACGATTTTTGCCCCATTTCCCCATACTTTTTAACCAAGTGGGAGCTGCTGATAAACCATTTGTATAAAAACCTGTGTCAGCATAATCATCGCCAAGAATAGCTATCCAACCATGTTTTTCATCATCTTTAAGACCGCCCAACCAACGCATATTTAATCCACCATTTTGCAGTAAAAAAGTGCATTCCCAACCAGCTGATTTATCTTTAATCCATTTGCCAACGCCAGCAGGGACTACTAAACTTTCAGACTCAATAGATGTTGGATAAGATAAATTATTTATAGATTCATCAATATCATAAACTCTATATTCTACATAATTTTCTTCTAAAATAACCTTACAAGAAAAACTCCCCATAATTCTATTATTAGGAGGTGACATTAGCGTAATACGCAAATCTTCACCTAATTTTTCTGCTTTAAATGTTCCAGAATAAAAATCACAAAAACTTCTTTCATTCCTTTCCCAAGCAACACCTTTTAAAATAGGATCTTCCTCTTGAAAAGCCATTGCCCCCATATTCCATTGAGTTCCACTCTTTTTATCAACTAATACTGCCTCGCAATTTTCATTGATACTTACTGAGATAAACTCATTTTCTTTTTTTAAAACTTCTTTCATTTTTCTCCTTTTTTATAAACTAATTTCTAATTTATTGTTAATTTATTATTAATTGTAATTTGCCATTCTTTTATTTTCTCTAAAAGCTCTTCCATTTTAAATTTTCATTATTTTAATCTTCCTAAAATGTTTAATGCTTCTTTGTTAAATTTAGAAAAAGCAAATATTTTACTCCCTAAATCTTTAAGCGAAGCCCCAAAGTGATATATTTGCTTATTATCAAGAATTAAAAATCTGTCATGAGCATCTTTAAATATTTTCACAGTTACATTATTATATTGTTTATTGTGTTTATCTAAATCTAATTGTAATTGTTTTGATATTTTTTGAGTATAGATTATTAATTTACAATTTTTATTTCTTTTTAAAAAGAGTGTTAAAATAGACTCATCAATATAATTATCAATTAAAATTATAGATTTTTTAGCCTGTTTTATTAAATCTGAAACAAAAACATACGCATCAAAAACTTGACCATTATAAAAAATTCCTTGTTTAGGTTTTAAATCATCTGCATCTAGTGCATTAAAAAGTATATCAAATTTCTTATCAGTCTCACTATCTTTTATATCTTTAGAGATAAGTTTTTGTTCAACATTTCCTAGTCTTTCAAAGATAGTTGCATTGTTCGCAACTAACTTACGCATTTGGATAAAAGTTCTAATGATTTTTATATTCATATTAATAGCAAATTGACTATTCAAAATACTTGAAAGCATAGTCACTCCTTGCTCTGTAAAAGCGTAAGGTTTTGAACCTCCTAAAAAACTTTTAGATGGTGTCACAAATTGTGACACCACCTCTTCTATTTCTTGATCATTTAACTCAAACATAAAATCATTTGGAAACCTTTCAGGATTCCTTTTGATAGCTTGTTTTAACCTTTTTGTTTCGACTTGATACAGCCTTGCTAAATCAAAATCTAACATCACTTGAATACCACGAAAAGTATGTATTTTTGAGCGTAAATCATCATTTTGCAAGATTAAATTTG
>JAOZMT010000367.1 GCA_029934175.1 Victivallales bacterium
GCTAATTCTTTATATGATAATAACCATACGAAGCATAACCCTTTCACACTTGCTATTGCTGGATATGGAACTGGTAAATCTCATTTGGGAGTTGCAATAACTCAATTATTGAGAGAGTATTACAAAACTAACTCACACGCTGTTTTAGATAAAATCAAGGATATAGATCTAGGCATAAGTAATTCAATTGAGACTAAATTGAAAAATAATAATAAACCTGTTTTAGTTGTCGCAATAGATGGAATGGGGAATTTTCATTTAGGTCAAGAAATTAGTAAACTTATACTTCAAGAATTAAATAAATTCGATTTAGACTTAACTCCAATTAGCGAACTATCTCCTAGATTTAAAACTGCTGAGAAATTTGTCGATATAAATTATGAAGCAAGAAAAAATGAATTCAATCAATTATTAGATAATAAAACAAAAGAAGAAATCTGCAAGTTATTACTTGAACATAATGAAGAAATTTACTCTCAAGTCAATATAATATTTGAAAAAGCTACAGGGACAATTATTCCTATTGATGGACAAGAATCTGTTCAAGAATTAATTTCTGTTGTAATAGAAGAGTATTGTGGAGAAGAAGGTTTTTTCTCTAATCTTTTATTTATATTTGATGAATTTGGTCGCTACTTAGAATATGCTGCTGACAATCCTCAGTTAGCTGGAGATGCTGCGTTGCAACAATTATATCAAGGAGTTCAAGACAATAAATTTAATTGTCATTTTCTTGGTTTAATTCAAGCTGATTTGAAAGCATATTTCAAACGATTTAGAACGCAAAACTTACATCAATTAGAGCGATATATTGGTCGCTATGACAATGCAAATAAAGTTCATTTATCAACAAATTTAGAAACAATTATTGCAAATTTAATTCAAAAGAAAGAAGATGTTAGCAAGTTTATATTTGATAAAAAAGATTGGAAAGGTTTGCATAGTCTAATGCAAGAACTTATCCCCAATTTTTCAAATAACTCTGTTTGGAGAGATTATGATTTATTTAAAAAAATTATAGTTGAAGGTATATGGCCGTTACATCCTTTGACAACATGGTTTTTAACTAAGCTTGATGGAGTTGTCCAATCGAGGTCAGCAATATCTTTTATTGAAGAAGAAATAACAAAAATAGAAAATGAGGGAGTTGATAAAAAACTTCCTTTGATTTATCCTGCTGAAATGTGCTTAGGCTCTATGCGTTCTGAAATTATATCATCTCAGCAAAGAGCTTATTCTATTGTTTCTGAAAATGTTGAAATTATTTTAGATAAGTATCAAGGTCGTTTAAACCATGAAGACAAACTGCTTCTGATGGCTGTTATGTTAATTCATATAATGCAAATAAAACAAACTTCAAGAAAAGAATTAAATGTATTTATTGAGTCTTTAACAGGTATGAGTCATTTGAACATAGAGAAAAGTATAGAACGACTTATTGAAGAATATGGGACATTAGAATGGAATGAAGATTTAGCACAATATATTTTGGTTGTTGATGCTGCGTCACGCGGACAATTTAAGAGGTTGATACAAAATAAATTTGAAGAATATAATAACTTAAAATTCAAAGAAACATTTCATTTACAAATTAGAGAATTGACAGGATTAGAAGATGTTAAGCCACAATTTGCAGAGGATAATAATATTTCAACTCAAGAAGAATGGCGCTATAAAATTTCATTTTCATTGTTTGAAAATATTTCTCAAGAAATAGAACATGTATTTGAGCTTTTCGAGAAAGCTATAACTCCGTTTGCCAACAAAGGTTTTGTTATTTATTGTTATATCCCGAGTGATTCATCTCTTAATGATGTTGATTCTAAAATAAAGGCTTTAATTAATCATAACTTAAAGCAAAACTCTATTCAGGATGCACCAATTATTGTTATTCCAATTATTGATGTTAATAATGAGATTATAGATAACTTCAAAGAATGGGATATAATAGAAAATGTTTTTACAAATGAAGAAAAAAGTGTTTACAAAAGATTTATTGATGAATATAAAGAACGATATAAAACTAAAATTTCATCATCATTTACAAATTCTATAAAAAATATTAATAGATATATTTATGCAACTTCTGTAATTATAAAAGGAAGGAGATTAAAGCAAATATGTAACTCTATGTTTGAAACAATATATAATAAAATTATAGCATTTGACTTTGACGGATTCAATACGACTAGAAGTAATGGATTAAAAGATTGTAATTATATTATCGAACAATTAATTCGTGGTCAACTAAAAGAAGGTTTGCTGAAAAATTGGTTGACTGCTCAACTTAAATCTGTGAAAAATAGATTTGAACAAGTTCTAATAAGATCATGGAAAAGTTTACCTCCTAATAAAAATAAACTTTTAGAAACTCCAAAAAATAAAATTATTGCAGAAATTTTCAAAGATTTTGATTCAAGGCTAGAAAATATTGGAATTTTCAAAGCATCAGAGTTATATAATTCTCTTTTAAAAGCTCCTTATGGAATGAATACTGCATCTGCAAGTTTATTATTTGCAATATATATTTCTAGAGATACTCCACAAACTTCTTACAGTTACAAAAATAATTCCATTGGTGGTATAGAATTATTAGAATTGCTTTATGATAAAAAGAAAAAGAATGTTTTTAAACATTTACTTTTAAACGACATTGAAATTATTTACATCAAAGCTGACTTAGAAACTCAATGGAAAAATGCTTTAACTAAATGTTATGATGAAAAAAAACATTCACAAAGAATCGCAATTTTTGAAACAGAAATTGTTTCTCTTGAAAAAAATAATCCTATTCCAGAAACTCAAATGGATTTATTTAAAATGGTTAAAGATAAATATGATAATGCTGTTTTAGCAATAAATAAATTTGAAAAGGAAACAGATAAAATTTCAGAAGATTTAGAATGGGGAATGAAAAAAAATAATGTAAGAAAATTATCTCTGGCTGGAATCAAAATTTTAAAGTTAAAAGAAAAAATAATTAAAGATTTTATTTGTTGGGATAATAAAGATATTGCTCTATTAGAAAAAATGTTGAATGCCATGGTTCTTTCTGAAATAAACAAATGTTTTGAGGAATGGTTAAGAAGTCAAACTTGTATAAACATAACTCTTCTAGGTGAATGTAAAAAAAAATTAATTGATCACACATTTTATAATTTAAAAAAACTAGGTTTGACAAAAGAAGCAGAATTAGTTGAAAAACGATTTGCTGAAATATCAAGAACAGTTGAGTCTAAACAACA
>JAOZMT010000368.1 GCA_029934175.1 Victivallales bacterium
TTTTTTAATTACAAGCCAAAAAGAAATATTTCTTGGGAGCAAGCAATGGACTTTTGCAATAAACTTACAGAACAAGAAAAAAATGAAAATAGAATTCCTAATGGATTTGTCTATAGGCTTCCTACAGAGGCTGAGTGGGAATTTTGTGCAAAAACTATTTTATCTCCAAATACAAATATGCATTATGAATATAGTGGTGGAAATATTTTAGACACTTTAGCTTGGAATAGAGATAATTCTAATAATAATATTCAGAATGTCGGGATGAAACAAGCCAATAAAAAAGGACTTTATGATATGACAGGGAATGCACTTGAATGGTGTTATGATTCTTATGATGCAGAATTTTACAAGGATTCAAAATCAACAAATCCTGTTTGCTTGGAGGATAGTGAATATAAAGTTTTGCGTGGAGGGCACTGGAATTCAAAAAAAGAAGATTTGCAAGTTACAAAAAGATTTTATAAGAAAAAGTCAGAAAAAACAGAACATATAGGATTTAGAGTTGTTCTTGCAAAAGGAATTAATTAATTCTCTATTTGAGAAAAGATATTATAATTCATTATTTTATCTTTTTTTTTGATTTTTGGTGTCTTTTGTGGTATATTACTACCTAATTTTTAATTTAAATAAAGGAAAATGAAAAATGAAAAAAATGTTAATGGTTTTGATGAGTGTTCTAACAGTTTTAAGTCTTACAAGTTGTAATGAAAAAGATTTATCAAACAAGAAAGTAGCTAAAATAAAGTTGGTTCAAGGTGGGTATCAAACAGCTTTTGCAAATCAGGAATTTAAAAAAGAAATAATGATAAAATTATTTGGCTCTGTTAAGAAAGGGTTACTTGGAGGAAAAGGAAGTGCGCCACCAGTAAGTGGAATAAAGGTTTTAGTTGAAAATGTTGGAGAGTCAGATTTGACTTGGGAAGTTAAAGAATATATAAGTAATCCAGGTGGAACGATTAGACTTAAAGTTAAAGCAGGAAGTAAATTAGGCGACCAATATTTAAAAATAACTACTCAAACTGAAAATAAAAAATCTATTACAATAAGACTTGTAACAGGTATTAAAATTTTTGGAGCAAAACAGGAATGTATCACAGGGCATAATCTTGATGAAAAAATTAAAGTTGAGGTTAAAGATAGCAAAGGAAAAGCAATGAAAGGGGTGCCTGTTTATTTTTCTTTAAAACATTCACCAGAGAAAAAAATAAAAGCAAAGGTAGGTAAGTCAAAAGTTTTAACAAATAATCAAGGGATAGCAGAAGTTGAATTTAAGATGGGTAAGCAGACTGGGACATATTCAATATTAACAGAAATTGCCTCTCCGCAGCATAATTTATTTATTCGTGGACTTGAAATTAAAGAAATGGGTGTTGATTTATGGGGCTTTAAAGGTTTGATTATTGTTGTGCTAGGTGGACTTGCTATTTTTGTATTAGGAATGAAAGAAATGAGCAATGGGCTTAATATGATAGCTGGAGAAAAAATGAAGTCTATTCTGCAAATATTTGCTCGAAATAGATTTGTTGCAGTAATAGCAGGTGCTTTAGTAACAGGAGTTATTCAATCATCTAGTGCATGTACAGTTATGGTTGTGGGATTTGTAAATGCAGGTTTATTAACCTTAACTCAAGCGATTGGTATCGTTTTTGGAGCAAATATAGGAACAACAATTACTGCTCAAATGATAGCATTAAAGCTTGATTATTTAGCGTTACCATCAATTATAATAGGTCTTGTTATTACAATGCTTGCAAAGAAAAATTTAACAAAAGGTTGGGGATATACCTTTTTGGGCTTTGGTTTGCTGTTCTTTGGTATGAAAATGATGAGCGGTGAATTAAAACTTATAGGAAAATTTCCAACATTTATAGAAGTTTTCAAGAGTTTTGATTGTTCTCCTATTGATGGAACAATGCCTATTGTTGCGATTTTAGGTGCTGTTTTTATAGGAACTTTAATGACTGTTGTAGTTCAAAGTAGTTCTGCGTCAATGGGAATTGTTTTGGCATTAGCAGCTGGAGGGTTAATAAACTTCTATACGGCAGTTCCTTTATTACTAGGAACTAATATAGGAACAACAATTACAGCAATTCTTGCTTCAATAGGAGCAAATGAACGAGCAAAACAAGCTGCGGTTGCTCATGTATTATTTAACTTAGTAGGAACAATATATATGGTTGCTCTATTTTATATTCCATGGACTGTTGATGGAGTTGCAAGACCTGTTTTTTTACAATTAATAAATTCAATTACTGATGGAAATGCTTTTGCTGAAATACCAGAGAATCTTGTGACACATATTGCTATGGGGCATACATTCTTTAATATTTTTAATGTCCTATTATTTTTACCGTTCTTTGGTGTTATAGATAAATTATGTAATGTAATTATAAAAATCAAAGACGAAAAAAATATAAAATTACAATATCTTGAATCTCATCTTTTAGATGCTCCTGCAATTGCTTTAGAGCAAACTATTATGACAATTCGCTATATGACAAAAGAGGCTTGGAAGATGGTTGGTAAGTCTATGAATGAAGCATTCTTGAAAGAACAGGTCGATGAAAAACTGTCTGAAGAATTACGAGAACGGGAAGAGAAGGTAGATGAATTGCAAGAAGATATTGCAGATTATTTGGTTAATTTAACTCAAAGAGTTCTTAGTGATTCACAGTCTGAATTAATTCCATTGTTAATGCATTGTAGTAATGATGCTGAAAAAATTGCGGATCATACTGCAAATATATTAAGTCTTACAAAGCGAATAAGCAAAGCTGCAAATAAAATATCTGAACAAGAACGAAAGGAGATTGGTGAAGTTTGGGCAATTTTAGAAAATCAAGCTCAACATGTTATTTCATGCTTAGAAAATTCCGATAAGAGTGATATTAATTTTGCGATCAAAGATGAACGAAAAATTAATAAAATGACTAAAGAATTTGAAAATGCTCATATCAAGCGTTTAAGAAAAGGTGAATGTGATGTTGTTTGTGGAATTATTTTTATTGAAATATTATCTGAGATAGAAAAAATAGGTGATTGTTTCTCAAATATAGCAGAACGGTCTCCTGAAATACAGAAACATCATATTGATATTCAAAGAGCATAATTTATAGAAAGAATAAAGGTATCCTCTTTAAAAACAGTTGTAATCTTAATTTGTACATATTCAGTGAACCATATTAAATTATAGTTAACCACAGAGGAAACAAAGTATCTTC
>JAOZMT010000369.1 GCA_029934175.1 Victivallales bacterium
ATTGAAATATTCACCACTAATAAAAACTAATAAGAAAATGTAAAACTTTACATTTTCTATTGTTTATAAATTTTATTTCGTAAAGTCAACGAGTTTAGATTGTTTTTATTAGTGTTCAGTTAGTGTCTATTAGTGGTTAAAAATCTTTATAAATAGTGGTCAGCATTAAGAACAACGCCTTTAATTTTTAATGGGATTCCTGAAATAGTGACAATTACATTATCTGCAACTTTGGCTATTTCTTGATTTATTAAACCTGCAACATCACGAAATTCACGGGCAAGTTTGTTTTCTGGAACAATACCTGAGCCTACCTCATTGGTAACAAAGACAACATCAATTTTTATTGTTCTACAATATTCTCCAAGTTTTTCAACTTCATCTTGTGGCATTAATTTTTCATTCATCATTAAATTAGATGCCCAAAATGTTAAACAATCTACCACAATAAAATCTGCATTTTTAGTTATAGCTTCTTCTATAGCATCAATTAAATTAACTTGCTCTTCTATTGCAAACCATTTTTCACCTCGTTCTTCTTTATGCTTTCTAATCCGTTCTTCCATTTCTATATCGCCTTCTGATACCCAACCTGTTGCAATATAGCACGGTTTTTTTGCACACTTAGCATATTTCAAAGCAATGGCTGTTTTACCACTACGCGTGCCACCTGTTATTAATGATATAGCCATTTAATTAAATAATATTTTCACAGCTTCTGAAATATGCTTTACAAATAATATTTCTAGCTTTTTTTGAACTTCATTAGGAATTTCTTCTAAGTCTTTTCTATTTTTTTCAGGCAAAATTATTGTTTTTATCCCACTACACAAGGCTGCTATGACTTTTTCTTTAACTCCTCCAATAGGTGTTATTTTCCCTCGTAAAGTTATTTCGCCTGTCATTGATGTGTATTCCTTAACCTTTCGCTTCGTTAATAATGATAATAAAGCAATTGTTATAGTTATACCAGCAGATGGTCCATCTTTAGGAGTTGCTCCATCTGGAACATGTATATGAAAATCATTTTTTTGGAAAATATCCGCAGATATTTTAAATTTCTTACTTTGACTTTTAACATAACTAAATGCGATTTGTGCACTTTCTTTCATAACATCGCCCAAAGATCCTGTTAATTGCAATGCTCCTTTTCCTGGCATAAGTGTAACTTCAAGAGGAAGTATCGCTCCTCCGACACTTGTCCAAGCCATTCCAATTGCAATTCCAATATCATCACTTGCTTCAGCTTCATCCATTAAGTATTTTCTTGTGCCTAAAAATTCTTTAATATCTTTACCTGCAAGTTGAATTCGTTTTTCTGGCTTATATTTTTCTGAAACAAGTCCCCTAGCTACTTTACGACAAACTTTATTGATTGTTTTCTCTAATAAACGAACTCCAGCTTCTCTAGTATAAAAATGTATAATCTCATCTATAGCTGACATTCTAAATGATAATTGTCTAACTAAAACACCATTTTCTTTTAATTGGCGAGGAACTAAATATTTGTTTGCTATTTGTTTTTTTTCTGTTGCTGTATAACCAGGAATACGAATAATTTCCATTCTATCTCTTAAAGCAGGTGGAATTGTATCTAATATATTTGCTGTTGCAATAAACATTACAGAACTTAAATCATAATCAACTTCGATATAATGATCATTAAATTGATTATTTTGTTGTGAATCCAAAACTTCTAATAATGCAGAAGATGGATCACCTTTAAAGTCACTGCCAAGTTTATCTATTTCATCAAGCATAATTACAGGATTACTTGTTTTTGCTTTTTTCATAGCTCTAATAATTCGTCCTGGCATTGCTCCGATATAAGTTTTTCTATGACCTCTTATTTCTGCTTCATCTCGAACACCACCTAAAGAAAATCGTGCAAACTCGCGTCCCATAGCTCGTGCAATAGATTTACCCAAAGAAGTTTTCCCTACTCCTGGAGGTCCTACAAAACAAAGTATTGGTGATTTTTTATCTTTTTTTAACTGCAAAACTGCAATAAAATCTAAAATTCTATCTTTAATATCGTCTAATCCATAATGATCTTTATTTAATATTTTTTCAGCTTCTTGAATTCCTTTATTATCATTAGAATACTTTTTCCACGGTATTGATATTAACCAGTCAATGTAATCATAAATTGTTTGATATTCGCCAGATGCTTTATGAACCATTTCTAATCTATGCAATTCTTTTTCTAATACTTCTTTTACTTCTTCTGTAAAATTAATATCTTTCATCTTTTCGCGAAAAATTTGACAATCAGTATTATTTTCTTCTTCATCTCCAAGTTCTTTTTTTATGGCTTTTAGTTGTTCTCTAAGGAAAAAATCTCGCTGAGTTTTAGACATTACTCCTTGAACTTGTGATTGGATTTTTGAACCTAATTTTAATAACTCAAGCTCCCTGTTGAGTAAAATTGTAACAAGCTGCAAACTAAATTTAACTTCCTGTATCATGAGAAAATTAAGTTTTTCAATATAAGAGAAATGAATAGAATCAACAATCATATCTACCGCTCTTAGAGAATCTTTTGTATCCATTATTGCCATTTTTAAATCTTGTGGATAATTTGGTAAATACTTTGTCATCTCATCGAACTGCATTATAACATTTCGTGCTAATGCTGTGGTTTCAATATCTTTAGGATCTTCTTTTCTTTCTACTTCTTGAACTATTACTGTATCATATTTTTTATTGTCTATAAATTGAACACATTGAACTCTATTTAATCCACGAATAAGAACACGCACTGTCCCATCAGGAAATTTTAAAATCTTAATTATTCGTGCTAAAACTCCAATTGGCAATATCTTTTTCTTATCATTTATTTTATGACCATATTTGAGAACATCAGATAGATTTACTTCATTTAAAAAAATATCATCTTGAGCTGAAGACTCTCCTACAATATCTGAGAAAATTGAGATGAGACGATTGCCTTGATTAACCTCATCGAGCATCTTTATATCTTTTGGATTTGTGATGAGTAATGGAGTTAAAGAATATGGAAATATTACAATATCTTTTAAGGATAAAAGAGGGACTTTTTTAATATTAGACTCTTCTACTTCTTTAGCATTTTTTGATTTTTTCATTTTTATAGATTAATTTATATGCAAAAAACCTATAGAACTAAAAAAGGTTCTATAGGTTCTAAGCACACGAGGCACGGATTTTATTATAATACCATTTTAGGATT
>JAOZMT010000370.1 GCA_029934175.1 Victivallales bacterium
TTATGGATTATTGGATTTTGGATTAATGGAAAGAAATCCCATAATCCAACAATCCAACAATCCTAAAATGGTCTCATAATAAAATCCGTGACTCGTGTGCTTAGAGTTTACTGTTTCAAAATATAGTGAGCCCAAAAAACAAGACAGACTTTAAGGTTTAAGTTTTCAAAAAATTAAGTATATTATAAAACAAAAAACTAAACAGGAGAAAATTATGAGAAAAAATTTTGATAGCTCTTTTAAAGCAAAAGTCGCATTAGAAGCACTTCAAGAAAATCAAACAATTGCTAAAATAGCAAGTAAAAATGAGGGAGTTTGTTCTTAATTTCGTTTATGTAAAGCTTTACATAAAAACAGTTAGAAACAACGCCAAACGAGGTTCATACTACCAAGTAGGTTTATGGAAAAAAGAAGCAAAGAATCGCCTAAAAGAGCTTTTTCTATTGAATTAATTTTATCTCAATTTTTCTTGGGGAAGTTAAAGATATGATTGAAAATCTAATTCAGTATTTTTTGAAAATTATCCACCTTAAGGATAGTTGAAAACTGTTTGATAAAAGGGCACACTTTATTATTTTGCGTAATTATTCTCATTTTTTTCTAATTTATTTGTATTTTCTTGTTTTTATGATATTTTATTCATATCAAACAAATTAATAAATAAAGGACTTTGTAATTTTATAAATGGAAATTTTCAAGCGAATAATAACAAATACAGGTTATCCAGAAGACATAAAAAATATATCTAAAAAAACCAAAGATATGTTACAGAAAATTCAAAATGACTTAGATGGAGATTTTAGGGATTATCATAATCATATCGTTGGGGTAAAGGAAAGTAATAATGGTAATTTTGTAAACGCTGAAATGCGATCTTGGCGACATCCTATCAAAAAAACAATGTTTTTGGCTTATAAAAATGCAGGAAAAATAAAAACATTCGATAATGCAGATAAAGAATATATTGATTATTTTGTTCGAATGATAAATAATATGGGAATGTCCAGTAAATTTTATATTCTTGGCTTTGATAAATATTATGATGCAAATGGGAAATCAGATAATTCGATGACTGAGTTTTATGTTTCAAATGAATATATTTATAAATTATCAAAAGAATTTCCTAATATATTTATTCCTGTAATATCAGTTAATCCGAGACGAGAAGATGCTATAGATGAACTTGCGAAGTATGCAGAATTAGGTGTTCGATATGTAAAATGGCTCCCCAACTCAATGGGGTTTAGTCCAGCAGATAAAAACTTTAAAAAATATTATGAAACAATGGCTAAGTTTGGTATGATTTTATTATCGCATACAGGCTATGAAGCTGCTGTTGATGCAGCTGAATTTCAAAAGTTTGGAAATCCATTATTGTTACGATATCCTTTAAATTGTGGAGTTAAGGTAATCGCTGCACATTGTGCAACAGAAGGGAAAGATATTGATTTAGATTCACAATCTAACGAAAGAATAGAATCTTATAAATTATTTATAAGAATGATGGACGAAGATAAATATAACGGATTATTATATGGAGATATATCAGCTTTAACATTAAGAAACAGAAAATTAAATGTGATAAAAGAAATTATATCAAGAAAGGATTTACATCATAGACTTGTTAATGGAAGTGATTATCCATTACCTGCAATTAATATTTTAATACATCTAAATTATTTTTCAAATAGTGGTTTTATAACAAAAGATGAGAAAAAAATGTTAAAAGAAGTTTTTAAATACAATCCTCTTTTATTTGATTATGCTCTCAAACGATTAATTACAAATCCTGATAATGGCGATAAATTTAGTCCTATAATATTTCAAAATGACTTATTGCACAACTCGCAATAAAAGGTTTTGAAAGATGTCGTTTGATTGGATTTTTAAATTAATAATTTCGATATTTTACTTATTTTTAGCAACAGGAATAGGTTGTTTTTTAGGGGCTATTCTTGAATATAAAAACTGGTTGAAATTTTCAAGTTTTTTAACGAAGCCTTTAGTAAAATTGGGGAATTTATCAGAAGTATCAGGAACTGCATTTATTACAGCATTTGTATCTGGAAATGCTGCGAACAGTGCAATTGCTAGTGCTTATAAAGAAAATCAAATTTCACGAAGAGAAATGATTGTTTCTGCTATCATAAATACTTTTCCACGCAAGGTAAATTCAATGATGAGAGTCATATACATTATCCCATTACTTGGGAAAATAGGTTTATTTTATATTTTAATACAAATCGGAATTGGTGCTATAAGAACTATCTTAGTTTTATTTTATAATAGAATTTACAGTGATAACAAATCTAATAATTTTACATCACAAGATACTTTACTAGAAATAAAACCTGATACTTGGGGTTGGATTTTAAAAAAGTCATATTCTCGAACTTTAAAATTATGGGGACAGATTGCCAAAATATCAATACCCATATATATTTTAGTTAAATTATTAGATCTTTACAAAATCCTTGAACTAACACAAACCTATATACCTGAGTTTATAACAAATTATTGTAATGCAGATATGATAACTATAATATTTGCGAGATGTGCAAACCTTATCAGTGCCTGTAAAATATCATCATCATTTATGATAGAGCATGATTTATCATCTACACAAATTCTAATAGCTTTATTAATAGGAAATATATTCACAATGCCATTAAGGGTTTTAAGAAGGAATATCCCTGCAACATTAGGCATATTTGATAAGAAAGATTGTTTGATTATTGTCATAATTACACAACTTTTTAGATTAATAGCAAACCTCATCATAATATTTTATTTAGTGTAACCTTTAGAATTTCAAAGTGTTAAATATACTTTAAACTTTAATATCACTGGCTACACCAATTTTATTCCGAGTAAATCTAAGATTTGATTTTAATCGTCATCAGTTTCTGAAATATTTATTTTCACAACATGACCTTGAATTAAATTTTCAATTTCCTGTATTGATTTGAGTCTTGATATCAGATGCTCAAAATTCAATATCTTATCTTTGCCTACGCAATCAGAGTTTAATAGTATATATTCAGTAAACCCTATTTTACCACAAAATAGACGAAGTTTTTCGCAAAGAACACAAAGGTTTTCTTTGTTGGCGTTGTTCCTAACTCCGTTCAGTCATTCTTTAGACAGGATAACAAGATTTTCAAGATGGACAGGATTATTTTGAAAATTTGATATTAAATTTCTTCTTGT
>JAOZMT010000371.1 GCA_029934175.1 Victivallales bacterium
GCCTGTTGCTTTATAAATATAATACGATAAATTCTCTAATGATTTTTCATAATCATTTTCTGTTGCAGTTTTATTTAAAATAGAATTATAATAAAATTGTTCATCTTCATCTAATTCTTTTTTTAAATAAGAAAATTCCATATATACTTTAATTATTCTGTATTGAAAATCTTCATAACATTTTTCCCAGTTACCATGTTTACAATCATTAAATGTTACAAAAACTACTGGATATTTATTAAAATGTTTTAAATAATCTTCGCCTTCTTTCCAAATTTTTAAATCCTCAAAGCAATCTTGTTTGCAGTCTTCACTTTTTTCAAAGAAATATCGTAACATTGAAATATTTAAAGTTTTCCCAAATCTACGAGGGCGAGGCAATAAAATTGTTTTATAGGAATTGTCAATAACATCTTTTATTAATAAACTTTTATCGACATAATAACTATTTTCATCTCTGCGATATTCACAGAAGTCAGACTGACCTAAAATTACTTTATTTTTCATTTTATACTCCTTAATGCGATTTGTGCAATCTTTGAACTTATATATATATTTGCACACTTCGCAGATTTATAATTTAACTCAAATTTTATTTTATTTTTATAACGAAATAAACTTATCATTCCATTTTTATCTATAAAATCCTTAGAATTTCCTATTAATAAAATATGTTTTTTGCTAATTAAAGGTATTTCAGGAATAAATTCATCTGAAATTATTGCGATGTGTGCAAAGTCAAAATCTTCAATGGTTTTATATCGTTTAATATGAACTTTTTTACCTTTAAGTTTTTTCTTATCAAAAAAATTCTCAAGCATACTTCCATAAGGATCGTCACCAATCATTGCAATCACAAATACTTCATCATCTGCCCATTCATAATCTGTCCAAGTAATATACTTAGAGAGTTTATAAATATATTTCAATTTATGTTCTTTCTCTGCATCTGTTAATTTATTTGCATAAATCGCAAAATTAACTAAAAAGAGAAAAATTAATATTATAAATCTTTTCAAAATTATCTCCTAAAATGAATAAGTAACCTCTAACATAACACTTCGTGGCACTTCTGTAGCTTGTATCGGAACAAACGATGAACTGTATTCTGGGTGATGATTATCTAATAAATTTTTCCCTATTAAAGAAATGTCTAAATTTTCTACAGGTTGCCAGCCAATACGAGCATCCATTGTGAAATATGCTGGTATATTCCAATCATACAGCCCAGCATTTCCTAATTCTCCTTTAATTCCACTTACATACCTAAAACCTAAATCAAATTGAACAGTATCCGACAAGTCCATAAACGATTGTAAAAATGCTTGATGTCTCGGAGTTGCAGTTTCATCAGTATCTTCAGTCCCCATATATAAATTATGCTTTTGTCGAGATACATCAATATGAGTGTATGAATATCCAGCTTTTAATTTCCACCAATCAAAAGCTTTATACTCAGTTGCAAATTCAAGTCCATAAACGGTCGCTTTCATATCATTTCTTGGAAATATCGTTGTTCCTGTTTGATTAAGAGTTCTTAAATTAGAATATTTATTATAAAAAATTGCGATATCTGCAGATAAATAATCTGTGATTTGTTGTCTATATCCCATTTCATAAGCAATGACATCTTCAGATTTAAAAGAATCGTTTGTATCCATTGTAATATTAGGAGGAGCAGGTAGACCGTTTGGTAGCGGAGCTGCATTTGGATTAGCTTGCCCTTCACGCAATAACAACCATCCATCTCGTTCAATCAAAGTTGGAGTTCTAACAGCTCGTGATACAGAAGTCCAAATCGTATGTCGTTCAGTTGGAGTTAAAGTTAATCTAGCACTAGGTTGAAATTCAAAACCTGTATATTCATTAAATTCTATTTTTGAACCTATCGTAAAAGTTAATAAGTCATCAATTAGTTCTATATTATCTTGTAAAAAAGCACTATATAGATTTAAGGATTGATGATTATCTTTAAGTTTCTGATATTTTGTGTTTGTAACATCTATTTGAATATTTCTGTAACCAACTCCCCATAGAAAATTATTTTGCTCTGTAAATTCTACAGCGTGTTGAAAATCTAAATCAAAAATTCCTTGATCCCATTTAGCATCAATACTTTCTCTGTGCGTATAATCATAAAAAGACTGTAGTGAAAAAGATGATGTATCTGAAATTTCATGAGTCCATTTCCCTAAAAGATGTCCTCCTTTAAAATGAACAGTTTCCGGTGTATCTACGAAATATTGTTCAGTGGAAACAATAGGAGTAAACCCAAGAAAACCATCTAAATTTAATTTATATCTATCTTCTGTTCTAATTTGATCTTGTTTAGTATTAAACATTTGAAAGTCAAACATAATTTTATCATCTGGGGTTGGAGCAAAGTCAAATCGTCCACCAAGGCTCCATGATTGAAAATCATCTTTTGCATCATGATTAGGTTGTTCATCCATAGCATCTTTATTCAAATATTTAAAATATCCACGATAATAAGATTCAGGACCTATTTGACCTCCATATCTAATACCGCCAAATTCTTTTTCATAAGTTCCAACACCAGCGTAAATTAAACCACCTTGTGTATCTTGTGCTTTTTTTGTAATAATATGGATAATTCCATTAACAGCATTAGCTCCCCATAACGAAGAACCTGGTCCACGAATAATCTCTATTCTATCAATATCCTGCATCATCACATCAAGAGTTTCCCAATAAACCCCACCAAAAAGTGGAGTATAAACACTTCTTCCATCAATCATAACTAATAATTTATTTGCAAATTGCCCCATAAAACCACGAGCCGAGACCGACCAAGAATGTCCATCTATTTTAGCCACATTCAAACCTGGCACATATCGCAAAGCTTCAGGAATACTTCTTGCTCCAGAACGCATTATATCTTTGCCTTTTAATACATAAATTGCTGCTGCAGATTTAGATATTTTTTGTGCCTTTCTTGCTAGCGTTGTAACTTCAACATCTAGTGCCATTAAATCATCTAATGATTCCTCTTCTGATTCAGTATCTTGAGCAAAACTATTTGCTGAGTATAATAATAACCATAGAAGAGAAAGCTTTTTTATTTTATTCATAAATATCCTTGTTTTTAATATTTTTTAAATTTATTTTATATAATACTGCATATTTCGCAAATGTCAAGTTTTTATATTGATAAATACTTATTTAGTGGCTGAATG
>JAOZMT010000372.1 GCA_029934175.1 Victivallales bacterium
AAATCCATTAATCCAAAAATCCTTTTCCCAAAACGGATTTATCTTTGCATTTTTCAATTATTCACTCAAGTATAAAGGTGTGAGTTCTGTAAATCATTACTTTTATCTACGAAAAAAATTTATATTTGCGACTTATGCAATAATATACTCCTTAAATTGGTTAGTTGGATATTCCTTGTTGAATATTGAATTTAGATTGTTTTTATTAGTGTTCAATTAGTGTCTATTAGAGGTTAAAAATCTTTATAAATAGTGGTCAAAATTAAAAACAACCCCGATTTTTCCTGTTGAGATTTTATAAAACACCCCCTAAACATTAGACCTAATGGACTATATTATTTAAAAATATCTAAATTTACCAGATAAAAATTTGCGATGTATGCAATTTGAGGTTATATTGATAAAATATAATAAAAGAATTAGGAGTTAATATATGATAAAAGAAAATAAAATAAATAATATAGATATATTATCATTGATGGATAAAATATCAAAGCAAATTACAGATGAATTTGAAAAAGAACAATTGAAATCAGTTGTTCTTATTGGTATTCAAAAAAGTGGAGTGCCTTTTTCTGAAATGATACAGAATATTCTACAAAAAGAAACAGGTATTGATGTTCCTTTAGGAACTTTAGATATCAGTATGTATCGTGATGATATAGGTTTTAATAAACATTTGCCTTATATCCATGAAACAAATATACCATTTGATGTAGATGATAAAATTGTTATCCTTTTAGATGATGTATTATATTCTGGTAGAACGGTTCGTGCTGCTTTAGATGCTATAACAGATTATGGACGACCTAAATTAATACGGCTTGCAGTTCTAATAAATAGACAAAAACAAGAGTTTCCTATAAAAGCTGATTATATAGGAGAAGATATTGAAATAGAAGCTAATAAAAAAATAAAAGTTAATTGTGAAAAAAATACTGATTGCAGAGTTTTTATCAAATAAAAAAGGAATTGATTATATGAAATTTTTAATAACAGGCGGAGCAGGATTTATCGGAGGTCATTTAACAGAGGCTTTAATATCTGCTGGACATTCAGTTATTGTTATAGATAATCTATCAACAGGAAGTTTAGATAATCTGCGAGATGTGCAGAATTCTAATAATTTCTCATTCATAGAAGATGATATTTTATACTCTGATAAGCTAAATGAGATAATAGAGAAAGTCGATTTTATATATCATTTAGCAGCAGCTGTTGGGGTTGAGCTTGTTGTTAATGACCCTATAAGAACAATTGAAACCAATGTTCATGGAACAGAAAAAGTATTAAAAATAGCAGCAAAACTGAATAAAAAAATAATAATAGCTTCCACAAGTGAAGTCTATGGAAAATCTAATAAATCATCATTTTCAGAAAACGATGATTTATTAATAGGTCCTTCAACTCACTCTCGTTGGTCTTATGCTTGTAGCAAACTTTTAGATGAATTTTTCGCAATGGCATATTTTAGAAGCAATAAAACACAAGTTACCATAACTCGATTTTTTAACACTGTTGGTCCAAGACAAACAGGGAGATATGGAATGGTTATCCCTCGTTTTGTATCTAGTGCTGTAAAAAACAAAACAATTTCTGTTTATGGCGATGGCAGTCAAACAAGATGCTTTTGCCATGTTTTTGATACTGTTCGAGCATTAATTAAATTATCAGAAGAAGATAATATTGCAGGGAAAATCTTTAATATTGGCGGAACTTATGAGATTTCGATATTAGATTTAGCAAAAAAAGTTATAGAATTATCGAACTCAAAATCAGACATTAAGTTCATTCCATATAGTGAGGCTTATGAGGAAGGCTTTGAGGATATGATGAGACGAGTTCCTAATGTTGACTTAATTAAATCTAAAATAGGTTGGAATGCTGATTTATCGCTGGATGAAATAATTAAAGATGTAGTAAACAGTAGCGAATAACAATATGGAGCGAATATATTTAGATAATAATGCGACAACTCCACTATTTCCTGAGGTTACAAATTTATTTATTGAGCATTTACACAATAATTTTGGAAATGCATCAAGCCTTCATTCATTCGGGCAAAAATCAAGAGAAATACTAAATATTTCTCGAATGAAAATTGCAAATATTTTAAATGCTAATGCTGATGAAATAATATTTACTTCCTCTGGAACAGAGTCAAATAACCTTGCAATTACTGGCTTTATTCTAAATCATTTAGAAAATTCTGCGACTTGTGCAGATAAGCCACATATCATTACTTCAGCGACTGAGCACAAAGCAATCCTTGAAGTTATAAAAAAGCTAGAAAAAAGAAATATGGTTGATGTTTCAATTTTACCTGTAACATCCACTGGCATAATTGAAGAAAAGACAGTTGTTAGTGCAATAAAAGACAATACTATTTTAATATCTTTAATGACTGCAAATAATGAAACAGGAACAATTCAAGATATAAAAAATATAACAGCTGCGATTCGTGCAAAATCAAAAAATATTGCAATTCATACTGATGCTGTGCAAGCTTTCGGAAAAATCAATATTGATGTGAAAGAATTAGGTATTGATATGCTTTCTATTTCATCTCATAAAATCAATGGTCCTAAAGGAGTTGGAGGTTTATTTGTTAGGCGTGGTTGCAAAATAAACCCTATTATCTTAGGTGGCTCACATGAATGGAACTTGCGAGCTGGGACTGAAAATATCGCAGGTATTGGAGCATTTGCATTAGCCGCAGAAATTACGATTAAAAATAAAAAAAATTCAGAATTAAGAGATTATTTACAAAAAAGAATCTTAGAAGAGATAGACAACACACATTTGAATGGTGACTTGAAGCATAGATTATCGAACACTCTAAACATTAGTTTTCAAGGAATAGAAGCGGCTGCTCTTTTGACTAGACTAGATATGAAAGGCATTGCAGTTTCTACAGGTTCAGCATGTAGCTCAGGCTCTACAGAACCATCATATACATTAAGAGCTATGGGAGTTAGTGCGATTAATGCATATAGTGCAATTCGATTTTCTTTAGGATATCAAAACACCAAAGATGAAATAGATATCGTTGTTGATTCTTTAAAAGAAATCATTAGAAAGATGTATTAAAATGGGATTTGCTCCTAACGCCGGTCATTAATTAAAATATTCACCACTAAACATACTGTGAACGGTTGAAAAATATACTTTTTGAAAGATGATAACAATTGCTATT
>JAOZMT010000373.1 GCA_029934175.1 Victivallales bacterium
AAATAATAGCTACAATTAAAATTGAACTTATATATATTAACATTTTTTCTAGCATTTAGCAACTCTCTCGTTTGTAAATTTATAAAAATAGCTCTTATTTACATTATATTTAATTTATCTATTTCTATATAAATAGGATATTCATCGAAAGTATTATAATTTAGCATAAAAGTATGAAATTTCAAAAAAAAAAGAAATTAATTTGCTTTTTTCATTTTATGATTTTTATATTAAAAATAACATCTTTTTCAATATATCAAATTTTTTTCTTGTAATTTCAATAAATTATGATATTATAATTGCATAAGTCGCAAAATGGGAAATAACAAGCAAGGAGTATTTAGTATGATTATTAAAACAATAAAGGAAAGGAAAAAAGTATTATCTGCATCAGGATTAACAGGAGAGTTATTATTAACCTCAGATGATTTGGAATTTGTTAGATTAACAATTGAACCAGGAAAAGAAATTTTGCCTCATAAAATGCATATTAAAGTTATTTTTTATGTAATATCTGGAACAGGACTATTACAGTTTGATGGCAAAGAACAAGAAGTAGAAAAAGGTTCTATTGTTGAGTGTGAGCCTGATAAAGAACGAGGTTGGAAAAATATTGGAGATGATAATTTAGAGCTTTTTGTTATCAAACGAATGGTATAATCTATGCAAAAAACACCAAAAAGTTTAAGATTACATATAGGGTTATTTGGCAGAAGAAATACAGGAAAATCTTCTTTGTTGAATGCTATCACAAGACAAGATGTATCGATTGTATCTGATGTAGCTGGAACAACTACAGATCCTGTTGAAAAACCAATGGAAATGCTTCCTCTTGGTCCAGTTTTATTTATTGATACCGCTGGTATTGATGATATTGGAGCTTTAGGGGAAATGCGAGTGAAAAAAACTCGTAAGGTTTTTGAACGAACCGATATTGCTATTATCATAACAACAGGAGATGTATGGGGAGAATTTGAAGAGGATTTAATTTGCGAATTGTGCAAAAATGAAATTCCATATATTGTAGCATTCAACAAATCTGACATTTCTTCTGTTGATGAGAAGATAAAACAAAAATTATCTGATGACAAAACTATATTTATTGAAACATCTGCGATTTGTGCAGAAGGCGTTGAAGATTTACGGGAGGCCTTAATTCAAAAAACTCCATCAAGCTTCCTTGAACCAAAAACTATTATAGGGGACTTAATTCCACCTGGAGAGCTTGTCCTGCTAGTTGTTCCAATAGATATGGAAGCTCCAAAAGGTCGGTTAATTATGCCTCAAGTGCAGACAATAAGAGATACTTTAGATAATGATTCATACTGTATGGTAGTAAAAGAACGAGAATTAAAAGCCGCTTTAGAGAGGTTGAATAAACCTCCAGCATTAGTGATTACAGATTCACAGGCATTTTTAAAAGTTGCAGCAGATGTGCCTGATGAAATTCCTATGACATCTTTTTCTATTTTGTTTGCACGATTTAAAGGAGACTTAGATGCATTTATAGATGGAGCGAATGCCATTGAAAGTTTAAGCTCTGGCGATAAAATATTAATTGCAGAATCATGTTCTCACCACCCAATAGGAGAAGATATTGGACGCGTAAAGATACCTCGTTGGTTAACACAATATGTTGGAGGCAAGTTAGAAATAGGACATATGCAAGGCAATGATTTCCCTGAAAATTTAAGTGAATATAAATTGGTTATTCATTGCGGAGGTTGCACATTTAACCGTGCTCATATATTAACAAGAATACAAAAATGCAAAAATGTAGGAGTGCCAATAACTAATTACGGACTTGCAATTTCTTACTCTTTAGGAATTTTTGATAGAGCTTTGAGAATATTTAATAGATAATGGCAATGAAAAATAAAAGACAAGGATTAAGTTGTTTTTATATAGGTTGTATGTCTATTCTAACTATTGCAGGAAAAGAATTCCCTAATATATTTATGCAAGAAATAGCAAAAAATAATATAGCTGAAGAAGCAAGTAAGAAAAAAGAGTATAAATGGATGTCTAAAATAGAAATAAAAGACAATAAAATAATATTATACTTCAAAGGTGAATAATATGCGACCTAAATTCTGCATAAATCGCAATTTTAAAATTAAATTTCTTGTAATATGCGAATTATGCAGTATTTTATAATATGAAAATTTTAAAAAATCTGTATATTAAATATTATGAAATGTTTCTAAATAAACAATTAAACAAAAAGAAAATAATTATATATGTTATAATATTTCATATTGTAATGCTTCTTGTCCCTGTTGTATTAAACCTTTTTGCGTATATTTTAAAACCTAAAAAGGAAATAATGATTCCTATCGAAATGCTAGAACTTGCTGCACCAGAACCTCAATATCAAGATCCGACCCCAACTCCTCTCAAGAACAAAGATAATAAAACTGATGATCTTAAAAAGAAAAAACTTAAAGAAAAGAAAGCTAAATTAGAAAAAAAGAAGCTTGCAGAGAAGAAAAAATTACAAAAGAAAAAACTTGAAGAAAAGAAAGCTAAATTAGAGAAAAAGAAACTTGCAGAAAAAAGAAAAAAAGAATTGCTTAAAAAGAAAATCGAAGAGGAAAAACAAGAAAAGGCAAGATTAAAAGCTGAACAACAGCGACAAAAAATTGCTCAGGAAAATCTTCAAAGACAGAAAGAATATAACGAGAAACTAAAAAGATATAAAGCCGCGAAACAAAGTCAATATTCAAAAGCTATTGTAAATTACTTTTATCAAAGATGGAGTCAACCTAATAAATCAGCATTGGGAGGTCGTTCTGTTTCTGTAACTGTTGCAGTTTCTATTGATAAGCAAGGTAATGTTTTAAAATATAAAATAATTAAAAAAAGTTCTATTTCTATTATGAATAATTCAGTAATAAAATTATTGAACTCTATCAAAAAACTTCCTGTTCCTCCAAGTGGAAGCTTAGATTTGGAGATTATTCTTGAGACATTTTAAAGTATAAAATGAAACATTCCGTCTCAGTGACATAAAACCAATATAAGAGCCAAATAAAATTTCTTCTTAGCTTCCGCTAAGTATACTACCCCAAAAATCAAGAAAATTTAACGCAAAATAATTTTCAAGAGCTTCTTTTGAGAATTACAGAACTCCATCTTAATAAAATAAAAAGTCCAAATTGAATTCCGTAGTTAATTCAATCTTTTAAGG
>JAOZMT010000029.1 GCA_029934175.1 Victivallales bacterium
AACTTTGTTTCCTCTGTGGTTAACTATAAACTAATGTGGATTACTGAATATATACATATATTTCAACTATTTTGTCTTTTGTTATAAACAACTTGAACTTACCTATAATAAGAAGTCATACTTTAATACCTTTCTATCAACAACAAATTTCCTTTGCAACAATAAAAAATATCGATAATTAAAGGAAATATATTTGCAATTTTATATTTAGGTTGTATTTTTAAGTTCTTGTAGGAATGTAAAGTTAAAGCCATCAGTTAATATTGAAATACCAAAAGGGTTAAAAAATGCAAAGTTTAATAAAAGTAATAGTGTTGTTTTTTATAGCAGTAGTTGTAATTGGGTGTCAAAGTGTGCCATATTCAGATCGTTCAAGATTACTTTTAACATCTGAAAGTTCTGAAAATAAAATGGGGCTAACTGCTTGGGATGAAATTTGTAAAAAAACACCCGTCTCAAATAATAAAAATTATAACAATGCTTTGTTGAGGGTTGGACAAGCTTTGATAAAAGTTGTAGACAAACCTTCTTTTAAATGGGAATTTAAAGTGTTTAAAGATAAAACACCTAATGCATTTTGTCTTCCTGGCGGAAAGGTTGCTGTGCATACAGGATTATTTGAATATACTGCGAACGATGCAGAACTGGCTGCTGTTGTTGGACATGAAATAGGACATGCTATTGCTCGTCATGGAGGGGAAAGAATGTCGCAAGCTCAATTACAGAATATCGGACAACAGTTAGTTCGTGCAAGTGTATCTTCTGAACAGCAAGGTTCCGTTTTATTAGCTTATGGAGCTCTCGCAAATGTAGGTTTTGTTTTGCCATATAGCAGAACTCATGAATATGAAGCTGATAAATTAGGTATGATTTTTCTTGCAAAAGCTGGATATCATCCAAATGGTGCATTGTCTTTTTGGAGCAAATTTTCTAAATTATCTAAAATTAGTTCAATGCAAGAATTTTTATCAACTCATCCAATGGGTTCTAAGCGATTAAGAAAAATTGAAGATTTTTATCCCACTGCAATGAAATATTATAATATGAGTGAAAAGAAAAAGGGAATTGGTTTTTTAATAAAACCTTAACTCCGATAATTTTCAACTACAGCAGTATATAACAAAATATAGGAGTATATAATATGTCAAATATTAAATTTTATTGTGAAAAATGTGATGCTAAATTAGGGATTGATTCTCAATATAGTGGAACAAAAATAGATTGTCCAGATTGCAAAACAAAATTACTTGTTCCCTCATCTGAAGTAAAAAGCTTATTGGAAATAGATAATTATATTTTAGAAAAGAAAATGACAGATGGAAGAATGGGAGAAATATGGCTTGCTAACGATAGTAAAAAAAATATAAAAGTTATTATAAACATTTTATCTCCTGGAATCATTACTAAAGGCGACTTTTTAGATGATTTTAAAAAGGAAGTATTATTATCTAAAAAAATGATAAATGATAATATTGTAGCAAATTATCAATATAATTACAGCAGTGGATATTATTATTTAGTTATGGATTATCTAGATGCTATGACTTTAAAACAGCGAGCAGAAATTATATCATTTTCAGAATCGGATGCTTTAACTATTATGTTTGAATTAGCTAATTCTTTGAAATATACTTGGAATAAATTTCACTTAATACATGGAGATTTGAAAAATACAGATATTTTAATAGAACCATCTGGAAAGGTTAAAATATTAAACCTAGGTATTCTAAAAACATTTCTTAAAGTAGAGAAAAATATAAATGATAATCCAATTGATTTTAGAACTGATATTTATAAACTGGGCTTAATTATTAAAGATTTATATAAGAATAACGATATTTCTAATAATTTAACTTCATTATTGGATAAAATGACAGCTCCTGATATTAATGATAGACATCAAAGTATTGAAGATTTAATATTTGAAATAGAGCGAGTTATGCAAACATTCACATCAAAGAAAAAATCATGTTTACCTTATAATAACAAAAAGTATGTAGAAACGCCACCACAAATTAAAAAGAAAGAAAAGAATCCTATAGGATTTATAAAACTAATTGCTATTGGGATTGCGATTTGTGCAGTTTTGGGTATTTTAGCAATGCTTTTACCAACAGATAAAATTGAAAACATAGAAAGCCTTGATTCATTGGTAAATACAGATTTTCAATTGCCAGAACAAAATGAAGTATTTGAAGAAACAGAGACTATCATAAATATAAAAGAAGAACAAGATGACTCTTTTATTCAAACAATGTATCAAAATTCTGAAAATTTTTATAAGAAAAATCCTACAAAATTTATTGAGTCTATAGATAATTATTCTAAAATTGTTAAATTATATTCATTATCAGAATATGCACAACAAGCAGATGCACAAATCGCAAAGATTAAAAAGGCTCAACAAGAATATATTGAAGAACAAAATAAAGCATTTTTGAAAAAACAAAAAGATTTAACAGGACTAAAAAAACAATTATCAGAAGATGCCAAAATATTACAAGATAAAATGAACGAAGAAAAACAATTGGTTGAAGGCATTATAGCATCTTTATTATCCAAAGATATTTTTGCAGTTCAAGAAGATTTAAATAAAATAAACTTTGGAGAATCTGTAGATGAATTAAAACTTATTGTCAATGATATTATAAACGAAAATAGCATTATAAAAAAATCATTAAAAATTTATAAAGACAAAGTAATAGATTTATCTAAAACGAATAAAAAATGGAAAAATGCAACGATTATAAATATCGATGAAGATAATATAACATTTCAATATTTTTATACAGGCACTAAACTTATGAAGAAAATAAATGTTTCAGATTTGAGTAATTATGATAAAATCACCTTTTTTCAAAGTGAGAATGAAATATCAAATGCTTTGTATGCAGCTATCTTATCTGTAAAAGATGAAAATTTTGATGCAGCACAAGCATTTATTTTAAAGACAGGTTTTTTGGCAAATAATTTAGACAAAGAGATAAAACTATTAAAGCAACGATACGAAGAAAAAACTGAAGAGGATAACATTCTTAAGGCAAAAGAAATTGCAATAAAAATGTTTACTAAGTTGCAAAATGATGCGAATAGATTAAATACATCTATTAAGAATAAAGAAATATTGATGGAAGATATTCAAAAGTATAAGGATAAATTTCCTGGAGAATATTCAGTAGAACTAGATAGTATGATATTTGATTTTAACGAAAAATTAGGAAAAAAACAGGAAAAGGAGTCAAAATTATTATATGAGCAAGAGCAAAAACGAAAATCAAAAGCATTAAGAAAGAAAATAAGAACACTAGAAGAATTGATAGAGATTATGAAATTATTTAACCCAAATATGAAAATAAAGAAAATGAAACGGCAAAAAAATAAAAATCAAGATAGGGTCAAATATGGGGATATTTCAAATCGTAATGGATTATGGTATATAGACTTATCTAATTCTACTATTATAAACATAGATCCATTGCTTAAATTAAAAATTAGAAACCTTGTTCTTGCCAATAATCCAATATCAACTATACCAGAAAACTTGCAAGTTTCTAGTTATCTTAATATTGAAGGAACCCAAATTACCGATTTATCTCCTTTAAAAAGCATAAGATCATTAAATAAATTAAAAATATGTGGGCTTGACATTAAAGATATTTTAAGCTTAAAAAATGTTTCGGTAAAATCTTTAATTTTAGATGCCCAAAACTTAAAAAATATAGAAAACATATCCGAAATAGGGAAATGTAAAAAATTAGAAGAGATAATTGTTATGGGAGGAAAAAGTATAAAAAAATATACAATAAAATCATTTTTAGAGAGAGATAAATCTAAGGATCCAGAAATTATTATAGAAGAAACTGAAGAGGAAGGGAATGAATAATGTCTAATGTTATAAAAAAAATAATTAATATTTTTTTATCAAAAAAAGAAAAACAAAAAGGAGTATTAGAAAAATATATTATTAATAAATATAAACTAAACTTAGAAGAAAATATGAAAAAAACAGTAGTTTTCGATACAGATTTAGCAACGGCTATTTTGCCAAGACCTGATATAAATGCTGATATAAATGCTGAAATAAATAAAACTTCAGAGGTTGAATCTGTAAGAAAAAGAGCTAATTCTGTTATGAAAATTAAAGATTGTTCTTACGATATTGAAGCTTTCATCTTTGCTGTGAATAAATGGCAGCCTGCTATTCTTAAAAAAATTATCCCAGGAGCTATTCTGTTATATGAAAGTGATAAATTTGGAGAATTAACAATTTTATTTGAAAAATTTGAAAAATCAGAGTTTGAAAACTTTAGTGACCTTTTAAAAGACAAGTCTATGAATGTTTCCTTTAATAAGAGAGAATTTAAACAAGAGTGGATAGATAATCCTTTTTGCTTAAATGATTTTTCAGGAAAATTAAAAAGTGCAATTATATCTATTGCAGATGCATAACTAAAAAAATTATAAAATAAATATTTCAATATCTAATTCATAAAAACTATTATTGCATAAGTCGCAAACAAAAGTTATAAAGATTGAAATATCAAAATCAGGGCGTTTTAAAAAGTGAAATTTTCAACCGTTTAATATGAGACAAAGAGCATTCTCAAAGTATTATTTTATGAGAATACTCTTTCATAAAAACAAATTTCTAAAAGCAATTCCCTTATATACATGCGACTTCTCGAACCATTTGGATTGAAATTGACTCAAAGGGCTATCGCCCTTTGAGTTAAATCAATCCTTAATTGTTATAAGTTTTTTTATTTTTAGAACTATTTTCAATTTGATTCTGATAATTCCAAGATTTCATCAAACCTTTTCCACTTTTACTAGATTTTTTTAAATTTAAAAATTTTGATTTAGGAACGGTTAATTTTGTTAAGACTAATTGAGGAGGATAAAACGAATGTCCGTTAAGATTGCAAATTATCAAGTTATTTCTTGAGAAAAAATAATTAAATTAAAGAAAAATTTTGAAATTTTATTTTAACGATGTATATTAATAGGAAAGGAAATAAAAAAGTTAAATAAAAAGGAAAAATAAAATGAAACATATAGAAATAATGGATGCAACATTGCGTGATGGAGAACAAGCACCAAATATAGCTTACACTCCTTCTGAGAAATTGCAGATTGCACAACTTTTAATAAGTAAAGTAAATGTTGATCGTATAGAAGTTGCATCTGCTGGTGTATCTGAAGGAGAAAAAGAAGGAGCTCGTAATATCATAAAATGGGCTAAAGAAAATGGTCGACATGAATCTGTCGAGATATTAGGCTTTGCAAACAAAAAATCCGTAGATTGGATTAATGAAATTGATGGTAAAGTTATTAATTTATTAACAAAAGGCTCAGAAAGACATTGTCGTGGACAATTGAGAAAAACTCCAGAGGAACATTATGCACAAGTCGCAGATTTAATAGATTATACTCATAGTTTAGGAATGACTGTTAATGTCTATTTAGAAGACTGGTCTGGTGGAATGAAAGAAAATAAAAAATATGTATTTGATTTTATTGATAAGCTATTAGAGAAAAAAGTTAAAAGAATAATGCTTGCTGATACTTTAGGTATTGTAAATTCACAAATATTAAAAGAATATTTAGATGAAACTATTGCTAAATATCCAGATGCAGTATTTGATTATCATGGTCATAATGATTATGGTTTAGCTACTGCTAATTCGATTGTTGCGGCTAATGCAAACTTAAATGCTGTTCACTGTTGTGTTAATGGTTTAGGCGAAAGAGCTGGAAATGCTTCATTATGTGAAGTTGTTGCAAACATTAATGATATGACTGAAAGAACTACTATTATTAATGAAGATACTCTTAATGATATATCTACAACTGTTATGAATCTATCAGGAAAAAGAATGGCATCTAATTCTCCAATTGTAGGAGTCGATGTTTATACACAGACTTGTGGTGTTCACGCCGATGGAGATAAAAAAGGAAATCTTTATGCCAATGCCTTAACTCCTGAACGATTTAATCGTAAAAGAATTTATGCTCTTGGTAAGCTTAGTGGAAAAGCTTCTATTGATAAAAATTTAGAAGTTTTAGGTTTAGAACTTAATGATTCAGATAGAGATAAAGTATTAAAAGAAGTGATAAAACTTGGTGATAGAAAAGAAAAGGTTACTCCTGAAGATTTACCTTTCATCATAGCTGATGTCTTGAAAACTGATGATTGTAATAAAGTTGTTGAATTTGTAGAATATGAAGTAGTAACTAAAAAAGGTTCATTGCCTTTTGCAAAAATAAAGTTAACATATAACGAAGAAACTTTATCAGCAGAATCTTCTGGAGATGGTGGATATGATGCGTTTATGCAAGCTGTGAGATTAGCTATGGATACAAAAGGTATCACAATTCCAATATTATCTGATTATGAAGTGCGAATTCCTCCTGGGGGAAAAACTGATGCCCTAGTTGAAACTTCTATCAAGTGGCAGTTGAATTGTGAAAATACTTTTATTACAACTGGGGTTGAATGTGACCAATTAGAAGCTGCGATTGATGCAACAGAAAAAATGCTAAATATTGTTTTAAATAATGACTGATAGCTTTGAAGACAGTGTCTTAAATTCAGACTTAAAAGAAGTTGCGAAGTGTGCAGGTTTTACAACCCAAACACCTATTCAAAAAGAAGCAATCCCAGTTCTTTTGGATGGGAAAGATGTTTTAGCACGAGCGCAAACTGGCACTGGAAAAACTGCTGCATTTTTATTTCCAATGATACAGAAACTTTGTGAAGTTGGAAAGATAAAGTCTCGCACTCCACAGGCTCTAATTTTATGTCCTACCAGAGAGCTCGTTATTCAACTTGAAGAACAATTTGATGAATATACTAAAGATATGAATATTAATGCACTTGCTGTTTTTGGTGGTGTTCCAAGATTATATCAACTAAATAAAAATAAATCGCAAATTACACATCTGCTTATTGCTACTCCAGGAAGACTAAAAGAGTTTGTTGAAGAAGAAATTCTAACTCTTGATGAAGTTAAAATATTTGTTTTAGATGAGGCAGATAGACTTTTAGACTTAGGTTTTAAAGATGTTATTCTTGGTTTAATTTCAAAACTGCCTACAATTAGACAGTCTTCTTTTTTTACAGCTACTATTCCTAAAAAGATTGAAAGATTAGCTCAGTATATTTTAACAGACCATAAAAAAATTGATGTTATAGAAAGTTTAAATTTAACAGCTGCAGACAATATAGTCCAACGAGTATATTATCTTGATGATATAAATAAGAAACCTTTATTAAAAGACCTTTTAGATGAATACTCTAAAGGTAAAATTTTAATTTTCACTAGAACTCAAGACGATACCGATGATATTGTGAGATATTTAAAAAAGAAAAAAATAAGATCTTCAAGTTTACATGGTGGTAAAACTCAAGAAAATAGACTTCAAACAATAAAAGATTTTGAAACAGGAAAAATAAGAATTTTAATTGCGACAGATATAGCTGCACGAGGATTAAACATTACAGATATTGAAGTAATCATAAATTATTCATTACCAGATAATCAAGATATTTATGTTCACAGAATAGGTAGAACTGCTAGAGCTGGTGGTAAAGGTATTGCTATATCACTTTGTGCAGGTGATGAAAAAAGATTATTGAAAAAGATAGAACGAAAAATGAGAAATTCTATAAGGGTAGATAGAAATCATAAATATCATTCAAATCTAGCATTATCTGGTAAAAATATCCCAAACAAAGCACTCAAAACATCAAGAAAGAATAAGAATAAAAGTAGCAAAGTTGATATATCATTTGCGGTAAATAAAAGAAAATAAAATGGAATTAGATGAACAGTGTAAGAAAATATTAGAATTATTGAATTTAAATGATAAAAATCAAAAAGCTGAATTGATGCATCAAACCCACAATTTTTCTAGAAAATTCGATAATCCAAAAGAAGTTTCAGTCTCAGATATTAATAAACTTATAGAACTGGAGTATGAAGTTATGCCTATTAAAGGTTATACTAAAGAAAGAGTAGAAAATGTTCTTTTTAACACTTTATTAACGATAACATTTTATGATTATTCTAAAACAAACTCCTTGTTTAAAAAATCTGAGATTGAAGATATAATGTCCTTATTCACAAAATTAGCAAAAAAAGTATTTGCTTTTAAAGATAAACGCGTCTATTCCAATACAAGAAAAGCATTAGTTTTGGACTTATTTGGCTCGCTATTACATAAATGTGACTTAGCAGAAGCATTTGAATTCGCTATTGCTGCAATAACAAGTAAAAATGATACCGTTATTATAGCTGGATTATCACTTATTAATGAACATTTTGATCTTTTTGAAAATAAAGTAACTAATGAATTTATTGAATTATTAGATAATATCATCTTAAAAACAAAATCCAGGTCTGTAGCATTCAATGCATTAGATATTCAAGTGTCAAATTGTAATATAAGTGAATTGGAAGCTTTAGATCGCCTAGACAAAGAAGACGCTAATTATTTTTAATATATACCCTTCTCGGGCTTGTTCTTAACGCAGTTTATGTAAAGTTTTACATAAACGGCGTTAAGAACAACGCCAACTTATCCTAAAAGATATATTTTATTATTTTTTATTAATTTATTATTTTTTATGGATAATAAAACGACTTCTCCATTTTCAATATGAGCATATCTATCATAAGCAGCTTCTTTTGATATATCTTTACTATTTATTGAATATTTCATAAATAAGTTAAAAAATCCTGCATGTCCTATAATTAGAATATTTTTGCATTGTAAAGATTTCAGAAAGTTTGAAAAATTAATAATATTCTTATGTGCTGGATTTTTCCAATCATTTTCATTTATTAGTTTTCCATATTTATTTTGATAAGAATTGAGAATATTATCATATCCTCCTTCTTGCATTACTTCAACTAATCTCATATCAAAAAAAATATTTGTTTTTAATAATCCCATTGATTCATAAGTTTCAATTGTTCTCTTTAATGGACTAATATAAATAGCATCTAGTTGTTGTTTTTTTAGTAGTTTTCCAGCATTCACTGATTGCATTTTTCCTTTCGCACTTAATGAAGGATTTAACGAATATTCTTCTCCTGTCTGTGCTTTTGTCTCTCCGTGTCTTAGAAAAAAAACATTCATTTTTTAAGAAAGAAAAGCAATAATCCTATTGCACAAATCGCAAGCACTGTAAAAAGAATAAAAATGATAAAAATAGTGTTGTTTGACTTATTTTCTTTAGATACTTCTTTCCTGTTCTTTGATTTTTTGTTTTTAGATAAAATCAACTTAGGTTTTTCTCCTTTAATTACTAAATTTATATCATCAATTACAGCAGACCAATTTTTATGTCTATCATTTGGATCTTTTGCTATCATTTTTTTTATTAATAGTGAGCATTGTTTTGATATTTCAGGATTAATATCACTAGCATCAGGCAATTCTTTATTTATTACATTTTGAACCGTTTTCATAACACTAGGATCATCAAATGGAATAATTCCTGTGACAAGATGGTATATCGTAACCCCTAATCCATAAATATCAGTTCTACAATCTAATTGCTTTTCACTTAAAGCTTGTTCAGGACTCATATAATTAGGACTTCCTAGAATTTGCCCAGTCATAGTCAAATTCATATTTGAATCAACTAAACTTTTAGCTAACCCCATATCCATAAGCTTGGTATTTTTAAATTTATCAATCATTATATTGCCAGGTTTTATATCACGATGAATAATTTTATATTTATCCCAAGCATACTTTAAAGCTTCAGCTATATCTCTAATAATTTTCAAAGCCTTTTTTTCATTAAAAATGCCATCTATTTCTAATTGTTTTTCTAAATCTTTTCCTTCTACATATACCATAGCCATATAATAACTATTATCAACAACACCAGCATCAAATGCTGAAATTATATTGGGATGTTGCAGTTTTCCTGTATTTTTAGTTTCTTGAATAAATCTTTTAATAACCTCTTCATCATTAAGATATTCTGTATGTAAGACTTTCATTGCAACTTTGCGATCTATGCCTTCTTGATATGCAAGCCATACTTCGCCCATCCCTCCAGAACCTAATTTTTGTATTAATCGAAAATCATTTAATTTTATATTTGGTTGTAACTTCATCGTTATTTCCTTTCTGTTATAAGTTTTTTAGAAGCATTTCAGTTTTATCGTAAAATCTACCCAAATTTTTAATAGTATGAGCATCATCATTTATTATAATTGGTATATCTAATTTTATACATTTTTGTAAAATATTTTTACTAGGATATTGCTCCTTGCACGGTTTTCCCCATCCAGCAGTATTTATTTCAATAGGAATCTTTGCTTTTTTTATTGCGATTAGTGCAGAGTCTATCTCTTTCTCTAAATTTATATTTGGTGAAAATTTTAATTTTTTAGGTAGATCAAGATGCCCTGCAAATGAAAAAAGATTTGTTTCAACCATTAATTTTATATTTTTCCAATATTGTAAATGAATATTATTTATCTCATTTTGAGTCAAAAGTTCCCAATCTTTTTTTAAATAATCTAAAGGAAATTCATCTATAAAATGAATACTACCAATTAAAAAATCAAAGTCATATTTCAACAAAATATTATTTAATTCCTCTGCTCTTGGATTATGAGGAAAGAAATCTACTTCAAGTCCCAATTTAACTATAATTGAGCTTGTAGTAGCTACTTTTTTAATTTCTTTTACATAATCGTCCAATTTATCAAGGGGCATTGCCCAATCTATAGAATCTAGAGTCGGATGTAGAATTAAATGATCACTGATTCCTATTTCTGTAAAGCCCAATAGTTCAGCTGCTTCAACCATTTCTCGAATAGTATTATGTCCATCACTATAAGTTGTATGGCAATGATATGTTGTTTTATTCATTAATATTTTTTTCATCCCTAAATTTTCATGTTATGTCAAATAATTTTGACTATACTTTATTTATTAGTATATATTCAGTGAACCACATTAAATTATAGTTAACCACAGAGGAAACAAAGTTAAACACTAAGTTTCACAAAGAAAACCTTTGTGTTCTTTGCGAAAAACTTCGTCTACTTTGTGGTAAAATGGGGTTTATGCATTTATTATAATCTATTTTCCCTAATTCATAGCAATAATACTACAAAGCACTACTTGCACATTAATTCATCTTTAGTTCTTTGCATAATTTTATAGTGATAATTACAAATAACCGTATATATTCAGTGATCCACATTTTTTAACTTATAATAACTAATATAGCATAAAAGTTAAAAAAAAACAAAAAAAATAGAAATTAATTTGCTTTTTTTATCCATATTATTGTGTGTATAAACACACGCAATTAACAAAAAAAAGGAGAAAAAATAAAAGTTGTCTTGACTTTTGGGGTAGTATATTGTTCAATCCCATTCGGAGTTGTAATCTATGAAAACAATCTGAATGTGAATTTAAAAATTTTCAATAATCATATTCAACACGGAATATCCAATATTCAAGTAAATAATTCCTAAATGCAATATCATATAAAGCAACAATTTCCCATCTCAAAAATAGTCATCAAATGACTAAAAAAGCAATAAAAAATGCCCAAAAAGGCTTAAATATAAGACTTTTTCCTGCAAAATCTAATATCTATCATCTATAAATCGACTTTTCAGCTCTTTAATGACAATATATGTATACGAGATATTCTCTTTTTTATTTGTCTAAATTGCATTTTTCGGACTTGAATATTGAAAATTCCTTGT
>JAOZMT010000374.1 GCA_029934175.1 Victivallales bacterium
CATATTCCGCAGTTTGTTCTAATGCTTTATCTTTAATTTTTTCTAAACTTGCAGGTGTGTTTTGAGTTTCGTTTCGCATTTTTAACTCAATAATAATATTTTGTGTTTTTATTGGAGACTCCCATTCTAAAAACAAATCAACTCTGCCATTTCCTAAAGCATATTCACGATTAATTGTTCCGTGTCCATTTGCTACGCGTTGGAGAAAACCTTGAAATATCAAATGTGGTGCTGCTTCAACATATCCTGCTAAATCGCTTTTCCAAGCATCACTATTTTCACGCCAAAACTCAACAAATAATTCAATCAATTTATCATTGTTAATTGTTTCATCATCATTTACCCATTCAGGTGTTGGATATCGAGTTCCAAAATTCAATTGAACTCCATTTGTTAATTCTCTAGGAATAACTTCACGATAAATTAAATTTGATATTATTTCTGTTTTCTTATATGATTTTATTAATCCTAAATCTTTACAATAAGTTTTATCTTTTGCACTTGCAGAACTATCAAGCCCCAAAATCATAGGTTCGATAACCGAACGAACCCTCGGTTCATCTAATTTATCTGCTAATTGGTCAAGATGTGTTTGTCTTGATAAGATTAAAGCCTCTTTAGCTTGTTTTAACATTTTAACTGTGATTTTAATAGTTCTATCTCTATGAGCTTTTATTTTAAAACAAACTTGATATGCCAAGGCATTAACCAACCAAGGTTGTCCATCAGTGTATTCATAAATTAAATCAAATACTCCATCTTCAAAAACTTGTCCTGTTTCTTTTGTATGTTCTAAATATAATGTTTCAATTTCTTTTCTTGAAAAATTACCAAGAGTTAAAGATTCAGATTTAATATTAAAACAACTTCCACCAGTGATTATTTCGCCATCAGACTTATGAATTTCATAATCTTTTATGTCAACCAAACCACATAAAATAACACTAATTGGAAACAATCCTTTTGAACGCTTTTCATAACCTGTTCTTAATTGTCTTAAAACTGAAACTAAAGTATCGCCAATTAAAGAATCTATTTCATCAATAAAAAGAACGATTCTTTTATCACTCTTTTTGCACAAAGATTTCAATACAGAAAATAAAGCACCAGGTCCACCGATAAGATTAAAAATATCTAAAAATTCTTTTTGAATATTATCTATATCTAATACATCCTCTACTTCACTTCCTAACTGGGCAATAATAGTTTTAATTCCAACATCCACATTATGTCTTGCGACTTGTGCAGATTCAACATTTACATAAATAACAACTTCATTTCCATTTTGCTTGTTGATATATTCTTGCAAAGCTAATATTGTGCTTGTCTTTCCACTTTGGCGTGGTGCATGCAATAAGAAATATTTTTTTTGTTTAATTAATATTTCAATTTCTTTTAAATCCCATCTTGTCAATGGATTTAAAAGATAATGATCTTCTGCCTCAACTGGTCCAGCTGTATTAAAAAATTTTTCCACAATTTTCTCCTGTTATTTTTTTGCTTTCCAAGGAATACTTACTCTTAAAAATCTCACATCATAATCTCTTCTATGGACTTTGTTTAAAAAGACTTGAATAAACCTTAAAGTATCTTCCTGAAAATCCTTTATATTAACCGCAGTAAGCGCATTCCCTAAAGTCGCTCCAGTATCAATATCTATGGAAATAAGGTTTTCAAAAGACTTATTTTTAAATTTTAAAACTTGGTCACACGATACGCTTGTGCTAATTCTATCATATTGAATTTGATGCTTTTCTGTTTCAACTTTTTCTTGATCATTATCAAAAAAGAAAAATGGAACATCAGAATCTACATTATATTCCTCTGGAATTTCTTTCATATAATGTTTTAATAATTGAGTTGGAGTATGCCCATGGATAACAACAAAGTCATCAAATTTATGTTTAGGGTATTTTCTATTCCATAAATGCAATTCTTCTGAAATTCTAGAACGATTATCTCTCATCTTGTGGTATTCATCATAATTTTTAACCGCTAACTGTTCATCTAAAGTAGGCATGATTTTATCAGTTTTTTCAGTATAATTCATCTTATATTTACTAGGTTTCTCATTTTTTTTCTTTTCAAGATATTCTATATTTTCTTTTATTTCAAATTCTCTTTTTTCTTCACTTTGATAGGCAAATAAAGAGTGTGAAAACAAGAATTTTTGTTCACTTATAGTCTCTTCATGCGAATATTGTAAATTGTCAAAAAAGTCTTGGTATTTCTGTGGAAAAATGAATTGCTCAGCTTCAAATTTTGGTTCATAAACATGTGGTTCACGCATTATTGCTGCAATTTCTGGAGTAGGCATAAATGATTCTACTGTTGTTTCTCCTCCATTACCATTAAAAAACATAATACCATAATCATTTATAATATCAGAAATATTATCTTCTTTATTTCTAAGAAATTGTTGTAACATATCTTCATGATTTCCACTCAAAAAGATTTTTCTAAAATCAACAAAAGTGAATTCTAAGTCGATTAAAAAATCTAAACACTCTTTGCTGGAAGGGCCGCCGTTAATATAATCTCCAAGAAAGATTAAAACAACTTCATGATCTTCTAAGTCTGACTCATCTAAATAACGAAGACGAGAATATTCTTTGTGCCTTATTTCATTTATTAGTTTTTTCAAAGGATCATACAACCCATGAATATCTCCTATTACCCACACTGACTTTTCTTTTTCTAAATTTTCCATAATTTATAACCCCCATATTTTTATTTTTTGTCCGTTATGTTCTTTCATTTCCGTAAAACATTTTTCTTCCCATTTAATATCTTCTCTTCTATCAAAAATTAGAATATTTGAAGACTCTGCGTTGCATTTATCTGCATATTCCGCAGTTTGTTCTAATGCTTTATCTTTAATTTTTTCTAAACTTGCAGGAGTGTTTTGAGTTTCGTTTCTTATTTTTAATTCAATAATAATATTTTGTGTTTTTATTGGCGATTCCCATTCTAAAAACAAATCAACTCTGCCATTTCCTAAAGCATATTCACGATTAATTGTTCCGTGTCCATTTGCTACGCGTTGGAGAAAACCTTGAAATATCAAATGTGGTGCTGCTTCAACATATCCTGCTAAATCGCTTTTCCAAGCATCACTATTTTCACGCCAAAACTCAACAAATAATTCTATTAATTTATCATTGTTAATAGTTTCATC
>JAOZMT010000375.1 GCA_029934175.1 Victivallales bacterium
TTTATTAACCCTTTATTTAAACGAGATGCAGCAATCCCAGCTCCTCCTTGTTTTGATGTTGCTAATTGTAATATTTTCATCGTTTTATAACTTTTATTTTAATAAGAAACATTTTTAAATAATGTTTATATAATAGATACTTTTTTTGTGCAAAGATAAATTTTAATTGTTTTAATATTTTTTTATTAAGCTGTGGATTTTTAGGTAAATTAATATTTTTAGCAATTATTATATTTTCTCTATTCTCACAAAAATTATTAGTTCCCGAATGAACTCCACTATTATCAAAGCCAATATTGTGAATATAGGAAACTACAGGAAATAATGCATATTGTTTTTTTAGAAATAAATCATAACACCATCTAATAGCCCAAGAATCTATCTCTTTATTCATTTGTTTTGCTAACATAGCATACAAATCTATGCCTCCTTCATTAAATGCTTTTTGTTCTCTTTTATTATTCTTTAAATTTCCATAGTTATTTATATTCCAATCAACTTTATTCCATACTTTTTTCCAAGTTCCCCAACCACAACTACAATCTCTTTTTGTTAAAAAAAACAGTGTCATTAAACTTTTTAGGGATTTTTAAATAGGATTTATTATAATTGAAACCACTAATAGAATGTATCTTATTATCGTTTTTGTATTTTGATAAAGCATTATTCATATATGATAAAAAATATTGACCAGTAATTAAATCATCTTCCAATACAATAATAGTTCCATATTGATTGACTATTTCAGTAACTCCATCAATTATTGAATTTGCTAAACCTTTATTTTTTATTTGCTCAATAATTTTTATAGATTTAAAACCAGTTATTGTTTTTAAATAATTGCGAACTTCGCAAACTTTTTCTTTGCTAATATCATCTTTCCAACAATCAGAGTAAATAAATAATTCACTTTCAGAAGCAAGCTTATTTTTTTGCAAAGCTTCAACTGTTTGTTGAGTATGCCAAGGTCGATTATATGTAAATAAAACTATAGGAGCTAATTTATAATCTTGCATTTATTATTATCCAAAAATAGTTTTTAATATTTCAGTCCAATTTTCTTGCCAATGTCTTATTTCAAGTTGTTTTATCATTTCTAATAATACTTCTTCGTTTTCAAAATCGTAATCTAATTCTAATTTATCTTTTAATAAAGCCAACAATTCAAATATTTTATCTTTAGGAAATAATAAAACGGAACTATTAGATGAGTTTTTTATAAATTTCTGATAATTTGCGAAGTTCGCAGCATCATTAAATTTTAATTGATGTTTGTCTAAAATAGAATATCCTTTTTCTCTCGCTTTTCTTTGCTGAGTTATTGAATATTCAAAGTCTGCGAAGTTCGCATTTTCGTTGATAAAATTATAAACAATATCTTTAACTTTAATTAAATCTTGACTGAAAGCCGATGCGTAAGTATCACAAAAACAATCTTTATCTTGTAACAATAGATTTTCAATTGTATAAAAATCCCAAGATAAAACTTTGATTTTATATCTGTTTGCAATCTCATTTTTTATTATATTAACTTCATCTAATGTGCTATAATCCAAATCTATCAATAATAAAGATTTCTCCCATAAAGTTTTAGAGTTTTTAATGTTTTCTAAAATATCTTTCCAATAATTTAATTTTTTAGGTAAGTCATCAATACCACCAATAGACCAAAATTTAACATTTCTCTTTTTAACTCCAGGGAATGTATTCCTATAAATAGTATGTAATTCATTTAAATAATTCGCATCTGAACGACCTTCTACAAAAACTATCAAATCACTTTCAATTGCATCTAAAAAAGCCATTGCAGATGAACTTACTCCTAGGTCATTATATATTTTTTTTCTGTTTAACTCTTCTATAAAACCTTTACTTCTACCTTTTTGAAATTCATATCCCAGTGATTTTATTGACATTGTATTTGTTCTATTAATTTCTAAATGTAACAACTCTTCTATTCTAGCATTTGCTATAATTTGTTCATTATGACTTGTTGCAAAAATATGAATATTATTTGATGCCGATTCACGCAATATCTCAATCAGTTGTTTTTGTGCATTTCTATGCAAATGTGAATCAGGTTCATCTAAAAGAAGTAATTGCTGACAATTATTTTTAGCTAAATTCAATGTTAATAATACTTCAATTAATTGAAGTGTTCCACTTCCCATTAAAGATAAATCCTGATACTCTAGCATATTATCAGCTTGAATTAATGTAGTTATATATTTATCAAACTTTGTTTCAAAGTTAATAGAAATGTTAAATTCATCATAATTCAAAACTCTTTTAACTTGATTTTGTAACAAATTTCTACTAGGTAAGTCTAAATCACTTAATCTATTTCGCATAACTTGCATACTATTACCTTTTGAAATGTGCTCTTCTATTATTTTAGATGTATAATAAGGTTCAGTTTGTGTTATATTTGCAATTGGCATACTTTTTATAAATAAAATAAAATTATTTGGAGTATATTTTGTATTTAAAATCGTTAATGTTTTGTCAGCAATAGTTGGCGTTATTTTATATGCACTGTCATCTCTTGATTTTGATACGCTAAATGAAATATCAATATTATCATTTCCAGTATCAAAAACAACTCTAATTTTAAATTTTGAACTATTCGTAAAAAAAAGTTCTTCATAGTTACCACATCTCAAAGAATCAAAATGTAAAATATATTTTTCAGAAAATTTATAATCTCCAAATAAACTCTCTTGTCCATTTTGTTTACTTTTATCTAAAGTCAAACAAATATAATAACACTCTTGAAAAATCATCAATGCTTCTAATAATGATGTTTTACCACTACTATTAGTTCCAGTAATAATAGACATAGCTGTTGCTATTTCTATCTTTGTTTTCTTATGTATCTTGAAATTTTCAAGTTCTATTGATTTTATCATCTTATACCTCTCTTTTGATTAAGTTTTTATCAACGAATTTTGCGAATTACGCAAATTATTATCCATTAATTTCTCTAATTCTACAGAGATTTTTTTTCTTATTCGTTTAATTTGTTGACAGTTTTTATTTTTATTTTTTAGAATTTGTTAATGATTTACCTGTTTCCAATATTTATTCCAACCTGTGACAATCTCATCGAATTTTTTGCGTATTTCGCAACGATGCATTCCAAGAACAGCACCATTAAGATAAATATTTTCTCTTCC
>JAOZMT010000376.1 GCA_029934175.1 Victivallales bacterium
TTTATATCAAACACAATACTTCATTTTTTTAAACATTCAAGTTTATTATTAAATTTTTTATATTTTTTAATTACTTGGAATACTTAAGATTTTACTTAGATTATTTTCTTTTATTTAGTTCATCCAAAGCACTAAATAGATTATCATCTTCTTTTTCAGAAGTCGAAACTTCTGCTTTTTTATTAGATAAATTATTTTTAGGCTTATCTTTTTTTATAGGATTTATTTTTTGTTTTTTTGCGAAGTATGCAGTTCTTCTTTCAAAAATTTCAAGTAAAAATAAAATTATAGCTAAAGTTATTAAATAAGGTGCTATTGTGTAATTTTGTGGTTTTTCAGGTAAGTCAGCCCATATATCTTGGAGATTAACTCTTGAAGAACCATTTGTTATGTTTGCAAGATTATCTAACTCATCAACTCCTTTAAGATTAGATAAATTAAACTCTGGAGAATATGGTAAACACACTGGCGATAATGTTATAGGAATATTTTTTTTGTCAGAAGAGTCAGGTAAGTAAACAGTTGATAAATAAATATCATTTCCATATAAAGGGTTGTATAAAACTAAAGTATCTGCATCTTGCCATTTCATTTTTTTAGTAGATATACTATTTTTTTTAAGTTTATTACTCACAATAGTTTTAATTACAGGAAGCTCTGAGAACGAATCATTATCTCTTTCAGGATCTAAATGTAACCGTATTATATTGATACCATTCTCAATATTTTGTTCTAAAACCATATTTTGTGGAAGTTTTGATTTGTCTCCAGCAGTCCAGCGAGCTAAGCTAGAAAAGAAACTTCCACATTTTTCCCAAGATTTGATATTCCCAGTAAACTCGCCATCAACTTCACCTGCATAACATAAAACCCGTCCACTTCCTACGAACCACGATGTAACAACTGGTGCTTGATAATCATCTTTTGTGAATGCAGATAAAGTTGCTTTCGGTCGTAAATAAGTAAGATTGCAGCCTCCTATTGAAAATTTATCTCCAAAAACTTCATTGGTTAATAAATTTATATTTGGATTTATTTCTACATTAACAGGTTCATCTAAAAAGGTATTTCGTGCAATTACAAAAGTATCTTGTGCAAATAAACTTGGTAATTCCTTTGCTCTATCGGTAAAAAAGTGTTGACCATTACCTCGTTTTGCAACATCAATTAAAAGCTGAGCATCTTTATCTCTACTCGTTCCCAGTCCAATCACACTCACTGTTATATTATATTTTTCGCATTCTGATAATAAATCTTTATATTTTCCAGGCTCCTCAGCATCGGCAGTATCAGCAAACAAAATAATATGTTTCGTATCGGATTTAGCATCAAGCAACATTTGAACAGATGCTGTTAGAGCATTATAAACATAAATTCCCCCACCCATGGATTCCATTTTTAAAATTTTATTTCTATCTTTTTTTGCGTCTTGTGCAGATTTAAGTGAAACAATGGTATGCGGAGTTGTATCAACTGCGATAACACCAAATTCATCATGTGGTCCAAGCATATCTAACACTTCAGCAGTTGCGATATTTGCTAAGTCCATTTTTGTTTGATTACCATCAACTCGTGCGCCCATACTTCCTGAACGGTCGAGAGCAACGACAATAGCCATTGCTAACTTCCTATGTTCTTGCTTTAATTCCATTGATACAGGCATAATATCTTCTAGCGGAGACTTGAAATATCCTCCAGTCCCATAAGAATTTTTCCCTCCTGTAATCATTAAACCGCCACTGCTGTTTTTGACCCATGATACAATATTATTCATTCCAGTTAACCCTATTTTTGAGGCTGGAATATTTTCTAAAATAATGGCAGAATATTGTGATAACTCTTCTATAGTCCAATTAAAATCTTCATATTTTATACTTGTAACTTTTAGACCTTTTTTTAATAAATTTGCAAACGATGAATTATCTGATGGGGTTATGCACAAAATAGGTTTATCTCCATTAACTCCAATAAAAAATTTAGCGGAATTGTTTTCAGGGATAGGGTCAGATTTTTCGGTTAATGGTTTAATGTTTACTTTATAAATTTGTGTTCCTGCGACTTGTGCATTATCTCTAAATATTATTCTATTTTTTCCTTTGAAAATTTTTCTTTTTATATTTACAAGGCTTTTATTATTTCTAGATGCATTAAATATTATGTCTTGATCTTTATATGCATTTACCCAAACTGTAATGGTGAAGAATTCTCCAGGAGTGACTGATACAGGTGCTTGTATATTTGAGATTGATATATCTTCAATGATTTCTCGTTTGAAATTACGGTAATCAATAGATATATTTCGTGATGCAAATTGAGGAGCTAAAATGTGTGGAGAAATTCCAGTCCAATTACCATCGGATAAAATTAAAACTTTACCAGGAACATCCACTGGAATTAAAGTTAAAGCCTTTTCTAAAGCATTGTTTAAATATGATTGATTTACTCCAGGATTTGTTTGAAATTTTTCAAAAATTATATTATTAGATGTATTTTCTATTAAAGCTTTTTCTCCAAATGACAAGACTTGTAAATCACCTTTTCCATTGCTATGTTTGCGAATAGTCCTAATTACCTCAAGTTCAGATTCTAAAGCTTCTTTGGTCATAGAGGCACTTCTATCAGCTAATACAACGATAGTCCCTTTTTTGCTTTGTAATTTTATTGAAAGTTGAGCCATAGCTAAAACTAAAATACAAATTATGGTTATACGCAAAATTTGTGTAAATTTAGATTGACTAGGAAATTTATATAGTAAAACCCCAGCTGGGATCATTAATAATAACCAAATTGATTGATAAAAAAACATTATTCTCCTTATTTATTAGTTTAAATATGAATCCGTGAGTTTTTACAGATTCAAGTTTATAAAAATAGCACAATATTGCGAATTATGCAAATTAATAGAGAATAAATTTATATAATTGTAAATATCTTACTAGCATTTCGGGATTCAAATTTAGATATACCCTAAGCACACGAGCCGTAAGTAAGGAAAATAGAAATCACTGGATTTTTAGATGACCTTAAACTTGCGCTTTCAGGAATTTTATTTTTCAACCGTTCACAGTATAACTTAAAAAAAATCATTGCTTAACGACTCCTCTATTTTATATCAAGACTATAATTTTTTATATATTTAATTGTTTTGTGTCTTTATATACCCAAA
>JAOZMT010000377.1 GCA_029934175.1 Victivallales bacterium
TTTCCAAACTCATTCCTTCAACTAAAAAAGAGTTAATTGATAAATCCCAATTTTTTATCTTTAGTTTTCAATAATCTAAAATATAACATAAGTTTATAAAAAAATCAACAAATATTTAAAATATGCTTTAAGTTTATATTGACTTATTTTAAGTATACATCCGTATCTAATATTTTTTTTAATATTTATTCTTCAAAATATAAATTACATATATCGCAAATTGCGTTATTCTTAATGTCATTAACACATTTTTTAGCCCTAAAAGCGACGGTCTTCTTCATAATAATTATCGCCAAAATTTGATTTTCATACAAAATTTATTTAACCATACCAATTCCTTCATTTATAAAGTTCTAAAAAGTTATTTATATTTTTTTTCATAATATTATTTTTTATTTTACCGATTGTTTCAGAGTGGTCACTTGATATGTAAATTATATCTATTATCTTTTCATTTAATAAATCAGAATGAATAATTGGAATACTTTCAATTATCGATAAATCAGTGAAATCATCAACAATAATTAGTGGTTGTTGTAAATTATATTTCTTACAAATATCTAAAAACCATTTTGTGTGCTTTCCTGCGCCCCATAGAGCATATTTTTTCTTTGATTGTGCAATATCCGAAATAGTAGTCCGAATATATGGAATTTTTATTGTTTCAGACACCGTTTGATTTCTCTGTTGTTTTTCAATAGTTTCAATACATTTATGATGAATAATTTTTGCTGGTAACTGAAATTTATTTAATAAATTTTCATCAAAATATTTACCTCTTAAATTATTATTAATAAAAATAAATGTATTTTGTGCATGCCACCATAGAATTCCATCATTATCCCAAAACCTTGGTCTGATATTATCTACAAAATCAAAATCTTCATTTTTAAATAATTCAATCCAATATTCAGCCCATTGTTCATTGATATGACCTGAACCTGTAATTGCAGATGGCATTGCAGAAGAAAATAAAATAACATCAGAAGATTGTGTTAAAATCTTAACTATATGTTTTCCTGCTTCAGGAGTTAGATGTTCCAATACTTCTAAGCATATAGCTAAATCAAATTTCCCATCTAATTGGAAAGGTTATAACAAGTTTTTAATTAAAAATTCAGATTTATCAATATGTAAATCATCATTTAAAACCCACTCACCATCAATTCCCAATACATCACATTTTTGAATCTCTTTAAAGAATTGTAACCAACCACCAAGCCCACATCCAATATCGACAACAGTTTTAATATCAGGCATAATCTTCAGAAGAAATTCTCCAATTGTTCTGATTGAATAATATTTTGAATCATCTAAGTGAGATTTAAAAAAATCTTTATTATATAGGGGATGCTCTTTCATTAAAAATAGTCCTTTTTTAAAACCCATTTTAATAATTTTGGGTCGTTATTTACTGCATTTTGATGTTCTTCAAAACCTTTTTGTTCGGCTTTAGTTAATTTCATTGCTAATTCACTAGGCAAGTTTCCAGAAGAGTCATAAAGAAGATTTGTTCCTTCATAAATATTTATTGTATTTATATCATTTCCCCAAACTTCTTGACATCTTGCAAGCATCGCAGTTTGCATAGTTCGCACATCAGAAGACAATATTATATTTTTTATTAAATGATTATTAGTTGGTTTTATAATATCAATATCATCCAGTTTTTTCAGTTTATTATTATCATCAAAAATAATACAATTTTTCAAATTTTCATTATTCTTTATTAATTCTATAAACTTTTCTGTATGTTTACCTGCTCCAAATAGAATAATTTCATGATTTGTTTGAGAAAAGTCCTCTAAAAATTTCATAATATATTTCTTTCTAAACTCTAAACTGAAACTATCATTTTTTATTAATCCATGATCTCTTCTTATTGTAGAAAAGGAATGTGAAAAACCTTGTAAATAAGCACGCTTACAAAGATATTTCTCTGTCATTCTATTTTTAGGGATTATATGATAAGCCATTGCCTTAGGGAAATAAAATGCTTTATATCCAGCATTTGCAAATTTTTCAAAAAAACCAGATTCCCCATCGCCCCTAAAGAATTTTAAGTCACTTGGCATTCCATCAGGATTAAAACCACCTAATTCAAAAATTAATTTTTTTTCAATAAAGCAATTGCCTCCAAAAACATTACCTGGAGCAATAGGAGATATTTTTTCACCTAAATTCAATAATGTTAGTAATCCAAAAGTGCGATTTGTGCAAACTTTTAGCAACCACTCCTCTGGTTTAGCCTCCCACTTTGGAAGAATTTTTCCACAGAAAGCTTTTACTTTACTCTTTATTAAATATTCACCTGCACTACGAAGCCAATTATCAGATATTAACATATCATCATCTAAATATGCTACATATTTACCATTCGCTTCTTTTGCGCCTCTATGTCGTCCTCTATGAAGCCCTAACTCTTTCTCATAAAAATAATTTATATCTATGTTTAAAGACTTTATTTTTTCTTCTACAATCAATTTAGTCTCATCAGTAGATGCATTATCGATAACTAGAACCTCCCATTCAAATAGAACATTGTCTTGTTCAGCTAATGAATCAAGTAAATTTACGAGATATGCAGAACGATTGCGTGTAGGAATGATAACAGATAATAATACTTTAGATGAAATACTTTTTTTTTCTAACATTTTTATTTTCCTTATATTCTTTGATGATTAAATTTGTAAATTCTAAATATGCTATGTTACAAAAGTGCTTTGATATTTACTTCTCAATTAAATACAGAATTCCATGATTTATGCATAATGCCAATGCAAGTTTGACTTCCTGTTTTTATAACTAACTTTTCGGGGTTCATTTAGTCCAATAATCATTAGAGTTTTTGTGGACAATGCCTTAGGAATACAAGCAATAAGGACTAGGTTTAGAGTAAAGCAAACAAAGTAACGCATACATCTTGCCTGCATAGTTTGGCAGACATCCTGTCTGCCTGTGCAAAGCACAAAACATTGCGAAGCAAAAAAGGTGTTTAAGTTGTAAACAACAGATTAAGTTTTTGTGCTTGTTTGCTACGCAAACATCGCACAGCAGGCAAGATGACTACTGAACTGTGCAGACAAGATATCTGCGTTACTTTTTGATTCGCAAGTTTTATTGCTTGTTTACTCTAAAATTGAACCCCGAAATGTTAGTTAATAG
>JAOZMT010000378.1 GCA_029934175.1 Victivallales bacterium
AAACAAAGTTAAACACTAAGTTTTACAAAGAAAATCTTTGTGTTCTTTGCGAAAAACTTCGTCTACTTTGTGGTAAAATGGGGTTTACTGAATATATACCTTTCATTATTAAAAATAAAAAAATAATTATTCTGCTTTTAATTATTCTGCTTAATTCTTCTCAATAAAATTTTTGGTTTTGGATTGGGACACACGAAAAATACAATAAATTAATAAAACTTTAAAAAAGAGGTGAAAATGAAAGCAAAGTATATATGGTTTAATGAGGAATGTAAAGAAAGAAACTCTTATGCATATTTTAGATATAATTTTAATCTAAATGATTCTGCGAAATATGCAGAACTTAACATCTTTGCGGACTCTTTTTATGAAGTTTATATCAATGGAGTATTTGTGCAATTTGGTCCTGTTAGATTTGATCCTAAATATCCAATGTTCGATAAACACCTTATTCACAACTTTCTCAAAAAAGGTGAAAATACAATTGCGATTTGTGCAAATAACTATGGTTGTGAAACCTATAAGAGTATTGTTCATGAAGCAGGTTGTATCGCTTGGGGAAATATTCAAGATGAAGATGGCAATGATATTTCTTTTTCTACAGGGAATGATGAATTTCTTGTAAAAAAATCAAATGCATATTATCAAGATGCTCCTAAAATGAGTTTTGCATTAAATCAAATAGAAATATTTAATCAAGCAAATGACGAAGAAGGTTGGAAGGATATAGACTTTGATGATTCTAAATGGGATAAAGCAAAAATAGTTAATAATCAAGATAGTTGGGGGCAGTTAGAAGAGAGGAATATCCCATTTATGTCGAGAGATGAGATTATTCCTGCAAAAATTTTACAAGTCCCTCCTTTGCAAAACACTGAAAATATTTATTCATTTAAAGTCCCAACTCATTTTCATTATTTTGATAATAAAGCTGATTACAGTAATTTTATAGCATTTAAAACTTATATATATTCTCCTAAAAAACAAACTGTTACTGCTGGATTATTTTGGGGTGAACATTTTCTAAATGGAAAAGAAATAACTGGAGGAATTCAATCGAATACTTCTAAGTTAAGAACAAACCATCGTTTAGAATTAAACGAAGGGTGGAATTATTTCTTTGGAAAAATTGGAGCTTATTTAGATGAATTTGCATTTTATTTAGCTTTGCCACAAAATAAAGGAATTGAAATAGCAACAGATAAAAATCATAATTCAGAATATAGTTTTATGCACTCTAAATTAATGATGGCAGATGTTTACAAAGAAAAAATTGAAGAAAAGTCTTTACCATTTAATGAAGAAGATGACTTAAGTGAAATAGATGGTTGGGTTAAAGTTAATAAAAATGAAACGGCTAATTCTCCAGGGAGAGAAAGTGATTGGAATGATTATGGTATTAATTTCTTGAAAATGAATGTTGAAGATTTAACTAAAGGCTTTACTTTCAAAAAAGAAGACTTTCCTAATGGTTTTGCAATTGAAATTGATTTAGGTTTTACACAATTAGTGAAACCTACTATTGATATTGAAGGTGTTGAAGGTGCAACTATTGATTTTGCATATAGTGAACTTATAAAAAATGGACGCGTTTCATTATTTCACACGCACGCATATCAAGGTGCAGATCGTGCGAACTGTGCAAAAAACCACTTAGTATGGGGACCAATGCCACCAAGAGGTTTTAAAACTTTTATTTTAACTGTGCGAAATCCTAAAAACGATATAAAATTAAATTCTCTTAAATTTTATTCAGCAATGTATCCTGTTGATTATAGTTTATCTAGTTTTGAATGTTCAGAGCCTTTATTAAATAAAGTTTGGGAGATGTGTAAACGAACTCAAAGAATTGATATGACTGATGCTTTTGTTGATTGTGTTACAAGAGAACAAGGTATGTATGCTCGTGATACAATTATTCAATATCACAATAACCTTGCATTTTTTGGTGATCATAAATTAATGAAAAGAAGTATGGAATTATATTTACAAGGAATTGCGACTAATGGAACTATTAAATGTGTCTATCCTGTTGGAAAAGATTATACTATTTCGGACTTTTCTTTGAATATGATGGATGGTATTTTAAATCATTATGAGTTCAGTGGCGATTTAAGTGTTATAAAAAATAATTGGGATAAAATTATTAAAAATTTAGAATGGTTTAATGAATTAAGCGACGAAAGGGAAGATGGTTTTCTTGATGCTGATTGGCATATTAATAGAAATACTTTTTCTCAATATGGTGGTCTTCACGGAGATAATATACCACATAAAAAAACAGGTATAAATGCAGTTTTTACTTTCATATATCTAGCTGCAATAAAATCTGTTATTAAAATGGCTAAAGCTCTTGATAATCTTCAGATTGCAAATGACCTACAAATTAGATATGATAGAATTGCACAAAACGCAAGAAAAGAGTTTTGGGTTGAAAAAGAAGGTGCTTTTGCTGAAACTTTAGAAAAAAATAGTTTTATTGCTCATTCTTCATTTCTTGCGGTTATCGCTGATGTTCCAAATGAAGAGCAAACAGAAAAAATAAAAAAATATTTGACAAAACATTTTACAACTTTATTTACTAATGGATATAATCCTGATGATGGTGTTAAACTAGCGCCTCACTTTACCTTTTATGCTCTGCAAGGTCTTTATAAATTAGGCTTAGCGAAGCCTGCTGAGCAGATAATAAAAGATGGATGGGGTTGGATGTTGCAAAACGGATTAACCACTTGTTCGGAAATGTATAAATTAGGTTGCAGTCTAAATCATGCTTGGTCTGCTAGTCCTGGATATTATATGTCAAAAAATATTTTAGGTGTTAAATTCCCTGAAAAACCTAATATGGATATTGTAAAAATTGAAATATGCACAGATAGTGTAACTTGGGCAAAAGGATCTTTTCCACATCCAAAAGGTGTAGTAACAATAGATTGGTATACAAATGCTAAAGGTGAAAAAATCTTTAATATTAAAGCTCCGAAAGGTGTCAAGGTTATATTTTAATAAAACGGATTGCCACCGTCTCGGTGGCAGGAAGCGAAGTTACTGAGAAATATAGATTATTTAAGAAATTTAACCACGAACGACACGAAAAAGGGAGTTTTTTATTTGCGATTTATGCAATAGTATATGTCATAAATTCAGAGCTC
>JAOZMT010000030.1:0-7275 GCA_029934175.1 Victivallales bacterium
CAAAGAATTATCAAAACTTGAAAGGTCAAAGAGTTCTTTTGTCAAATTTTTTTTAATTTTTAGTTATAATTTTAGCGTTTCTGAAAAATATTAAGATATAAAAACTTGCATCTTTATTGAAGTGATTTCTTGAAAATATTGTTTTAATAAAAATAATGAGAGACTTTCACTTTGATTATTTGAAGTTAAATTTAATAAAATTTGACTCTTTGCTACATTAGGCTTAACGAATATATCAAAATATTTATTCTGTTTCATTTTTTCATGATAAGTTTGAAATTCTTCAACTGTATGAGCTTTTATTAAGGCATTTTTTGCTATTTTAATAATATGTTCAATTTCTGATTTTAATTCTGATAGATTATCTTTTTTCACTTTTCTAGTCGTAAGTTTTATATAATCTTTTAATTTAACATTTTGCACATCTCGCAAAATTAAAGGTAAATCTGTAGTTCGATAAGCTTTTAAATTCTCAATATAAGCTCCACTATCAGTTATATTATAAAAGTTTTCAGTCCTTTTGTTTTTAAAATAATAACCTAAGAGTATTGCAAATTCAGCATAATCAGGCTTAGTTAAAACCTGTGGTTCCCAGTTCCCTTTGATAGATATTAAATTTTCATCACATATTTTAAGGTTTTCTGCTTTTGAACTTTTTGCATAAATCGCATTTGACGATTTAAATGATAAATCTAAACCAGTTATAATAATATTTTTGAATTTCATTTTGACTGCTGCATCAATCGCAAATGAAATAACTGAACCAATACTATTTAATGGCTCAAGAAAAATATTTTTAGATTCTAACCAATTATAAAGCTCTGGGTTTAAATTATTATTTGCCTTACAAAAAATAACTTTATCTTTAAATTTATCAATAATTTCTGGATGTGTATTATTTGTTGCTAATAATATCATATCTCTGTTTAGTATCTCATTGGGATATTGTTTGATTGTAACTTTTTTCCCATCGGCATTTACGACAATATCAGGAATGATATTGTTTTTCAGCAATACTTTTAGTGCTGCTCCAATTGAAAAAAGAATGAACTTATCCCTTGAATTTTTTATAATTTCAATAGTTTTTAAAAGAGATGGCCCTGCTCCTGCGATTAGTGCAGTTTTTCCTGAAAAATCATATTTTGGAAAAATATTTTGCGATTGTTGCATTTTTTGTATATTTTTAACAGTATTTGTTACATACTTTGCAGATAATGAATATTCTGTAACTAGATTTGTATCTTTGCGTATGATTTTGGTTTTATTTAGTAGTAGAGTAAGCAACTCTGAATGCTTAGCTTCAAGAGCTGACTTCTTCATTAATTTAGGTAGCATAAAGAATTTTACATCAATTTGATGAACTTTTTCAATTGAAGCATTATCTAGTAAAAACTTACAGTAATCATATATTATTTCATTCAGATCACTTGATACAAAAAATTTAATATTAACAGAACTTTCAGATAAATAAGATAAATCGCACAAGTCGCAAAGATTTTTCAAATGCCCTGGTTCTGTATCAATTACGATTAGAGTATTTTTTTTTGATAATCTACTCAATAATTCTTTAATATGATATAAACCAGCGAGCCCATTTACGGTAACTATTGTATCTTCTGATATAATGGTAGAATCTATCCAATTATCAACAATTCTTTGTGCTTCTTGTTCAGGATACCTCTTACTATGTATTTTATTGTTATCAACAGAAACATTAAAATCATCATCAATACTATAAAGAGTATTGACAGATGATTCTTTTTCCAAATTTAATAAAGTCAATTCGGAAGCAATGCCTTTTAGACTTTTTAAATTTTGAAAATAATTCACTATTTTAAACCAATCAAACCCTTTATGCGTCGAACACCACGACTAGAACTCTCTTCTTTTTTAATTTTAAAGCTAATTAATTCTCCTGTATTTTCTGAATGAGGGCCTCCACAAATTTCTTTGCTAAAGTCTCCGATTGAATAAACTTTAACCACCTCATCATATTTATCTCCAAAAAGACCTATTGCTCCCTGATTCTTAGCTTCTTCAACAGACATTTCCTCACAAGTAACAACAAGATTCTCTGCAATTTTATCGTTTACAATTTTTGTAACTTCAGCCTTTTGTTCTGGAGTCATTTTTTCTGGATGAGAAAAGTCAAAACGCAATCTCTCAGCAGTTATATTTGAACCTTTTTGAGCTACATGGTCTCCTAAAACTTCTCTAAGTGCCTGATGCAATATATGAGTTGCAGTATGAAGAGCTGATGTGGCTTTAGAATTATCAGCAAGTCCACCTTTAAATTTTTTCTCAGCTCCTTTTCTAGATAATTCTTGATGTTTTTTATATGCTTTTTCATATCCTTTTATATCAACTTCAAATCCTTTTTCTTGTGCCATTTCAATTGTTAACTCTAGAGGAAAACCATAAGTCTCATAAAGATAAAATGCCTTTTTACCACTAACAACTTTTTTCTGAATATGTGCAGGAACTTTTTCTATAAGCTTTTCAAACTCTCTTGTCCCTTTTTCTAATGTCTGCTGAAATTGCTTTTCTTCAACATCAAATTCTTCTAAAATTTTATCTGCATTTCTACTTAATTCTTTATAGACATCTGAATACTCATCTATCACAACTTGTGCCATTTTTGTTGTCCAAATCTCTGAAATATCAAGTTTTTTACCTTCACGAATAGCTCTACGGATAAGTCGTCTTAAAACATAAGCTTGATCAACATTACCTGGAACAATTCCATCTCCCATCATAAATGTTGCAGTTCTTAAATGTTCAACAATTATTCTCTCTGAATCATTTCTAGATTTAGGGGTATCAACTCCTCTTATTTCATCAAGTTTTTCAAATAGAGGGATAAATAATTCTGTATCATAACAGCTAGCTTTTCCTTGTAAAATAGCTGTAACTCGCTCTAATCCCATTCCTGTATCAACATTTTTTTGTGCAAGAGGTTCAAAATTCCCATCTTCTGTTTTATTATATTGCATAAAAACATCATTCCAAATTTCAACCCATAGTTTATTATTTGGGTCATAATCTTTAGGAGCATCTCCTTCTCCTGTCCAATAGAACATTTCAGTATCAGGTCCACATGGACCTGTCAATCCTGCAGGACCCCACCAATTATCCTTTTTGCCTAATTTTGCAATTCGAGAAACTGGCATTCCAAGTTCTCGCCAAATATTATATGCTTCTTCATCAAAAGGAGCGTCATCATCTCCAGCAAATACAGTTACTGCTAAATTATCAAGTGAAAAGTTTAGGTATTCTGGGCTAGTTAAAAATTCAAAACTATATTTTATAGCATCTTCTTTAAAGTATTCTCCAAGTGACCAATTTCCAAGCATCTCAAAAAATGTCAAATGCACAGGATCTCCAACTTCTTCAATATCTCCTGTTCTAACACATTTTTGTGCACTTACAAGTTTTGTTCCTGAAGGATGTTTTTCTCCTAATAAATATGAAATAAGAGGGTGCATTCCTGCTGTTGTAAAGAGAACGGTAGGGTCATTTTCTGGCACTAATGGTGCACTTTTTATTTCTTTATGATTTTTACTAGTAAAAAATTCGATATACTTTTTTCTTAATTCTTTTGCTTTCATTTTTATATTTCCCTATATAATTTAGTAATTTTTAAATTGATATAAATAATATACTCATTATATTTATATTTTCAAGAAAAAGAATAGGAATATCAGTGGAAAAGAATCAAACTCTTAAAAATATAGGATATAAAAATCATTCTTGTTAAGCAGAATAATTATTGGCGTTGTTTTTAATCCTGTCAAAACAATTGTTGGACGGCATTAAAAACAACGCCTTTGTAAACTCGTTACACAACTTAATACCCTAAAATTTTAGAATTTATGTATCAGATTTAAGCAAATAAGATAAATATTTTTAATAAAATTTGATTATTTTAATTTTTTGTATATATTATGAATATTAAAAATTAAACATTATCACTGATATTTTTCAAGTGATATACAAAAAATCAATAATAAAATGCTTAATAATAGAGATTATATGAGAGGAAATAGACCTCCAATGAATGGTGAGTCTAGTAGTAATAAATATATTTACATAATAATTGCAATAAATATTTTTTTCTTTATAATAGGAAATAAAAATATGAATTTTCAATTTGGCTTGAAATCTAATGTTTTGAGTGATATGAAAATTTGGACTTTTGTATCATATATGTTTATTCATGGTGATTTTTTCCATTTAGCTTTTAATATGTGGTCTTTAAATCTATTTGGAAAAGTTGTTTTACCTGAATTAAAAGCTAATAAATTCTTTAATTTGTTTTTTTTAAGTGGTATTTTTGGTGCTGTTTTTTGGTTGTTTTTTAATTCAAGTGAAAATGTTACATCTTTTCTAATTGGTGCAAGTGGTGGCGTGTCTGGAGTTATGCTTGCTGCGGCAATGATACAGCCTAATATGCGTATTTTACTACTGTTTTTCCCTCAACCTATTAAATTAAAAACTTTAATGATGGTTTTAGCTGTATATGAAATATTTAGTGGAATGTTCCCTGCAGATAATGTTGCACATTCCGCACATTTAGGAGGTTTTATCGTAGGTTATATTTATATAAAATTTGTTTATGATGGAATTCTATGGGATCCTTTAGAATTTTTATTCAAAAAACAACCAAAATCTAAGGTTAAAATGCCAAAAGGTTGGTCTATGACAAGTAATCCTGCAAGCGATGAGGTTACACAAGCTGAGCTTGATACATTACTTGATAAGATTTCAGGAAGCGGAATTAATAGTTTAACGGATACTGAAATGACTAAGCTTAAAAAAGCTAGAGAACAAATGCAATCATAGGAATATATTATGTCAGAAAAAAAAGTAACAAATTATGTTGTAAAACTAACAAAAGAACAAATCAAGAAATTAGAAAATATTTTACTTGATCGTGGTTGGGATATTTCATCTTTCCAATATGCATATTGGAGGGCAATGAAAGATAAGACTACAATAGTTGCTTATAATAGTGGAAAAGTGACAATTCAAGGAAGAGGAACAGAAGAGTTTATAACATTTACTCTTGAACCAGAAATAACAAAAGAAGTTAAATTTGGATATGAAGCTGAAGAAAAAAGTTCAAAGAGTATAAATAATACAAATATATTACCATTGCCACACGCTGGGATTGATGAAAGTGGAAAGGGTGATTTTTTTGGACCGTTAGTCATTGCTTGTGCGTATGTCGACGAAACTGATGAATTAGCATTACAAAAACTTGGTGTTCAGGATTCTAAAAATATAAAATCAGATATAAAAATGCACAAAATGTCTCTTGGTATTCGTGATATTTTATATGGGAAATATGCAATAATATCTATTGGAAATGAAGCTTATAATAAAATGTATGAAAATATTGATAATTTAAATAAATTATTAGCTTGGGGACATTCTAGGGCGTTAGAAAATCTTTTAAAAAAAGTTCCTCATTGTGATAGTGTTATTGCTGATAAATTTGGAAATAACACATTGATAAAACGAGCATTAATGGAACAAGGGAAAAAAGTGCGATTAGTGCAAGAAACAAAAGCTGAACGAGATATAGCTGTTGCAGCAGCATCAATTCTTGCTCGTGATGAATTTGTTCAAAAATTAAAAACCTTAGGGAATTTACATAAGATGGAATTACCAAAGGGCTGTAGTCAAAAAGTTGAAAAAGTAGTTGCTCAATTATTAAAGCGAGATGGAGAGAGCAAATTTGCACAATACGCAAAACTTCACTTTAAAACATTAAATAAAGTAAAATCTAAAATAGGATATAAAATATGATTTTAATGATAGATAATTATGATTCATTCACATACAATATTGTTCAATATTTGGGAGAATTAAAGGCAGATGTTAAAGTTGTAAGAAATGATAAAATTACAATAGATGAATTAAAACAAATGGATATTTCAAAACTTATTATATCTCCTGGTCCTTGCACACCTAGCAAAGCGGGTGTTTCTTGTGATGCTATTAGATATTTTTCGGGAAAAGTGCCAATTTTAGGTATTTGCTTGGGACATCAATCTATAGGAGAAGTTTTTGGCGGAGAAATTATAAATGCTCCTTATCTTATGCACGGAAAAGTATCTGAGATTATCCATGATGGAACTGGTCTTTTTGCAGATATTCCTTCTCCATATATTGCAACGAGATATCATTCACTTACCATTAATCCTAATAAATTACCAAGTCAATTAAGAGTTACAGCTAAAACGGCAGATAATATAATAATGGGAATAGAGCATAAGGAATTACCAATACACGGAGTGCAATTTCATCCTGAATCAATCTTAACAGAACATGGTCATAAGCTACTGGATAATTTTCTTAAGATAACAGAATAATTTTAAATAAGTAAAAAATATCCTAATCATTTGCATATTTCGCAAATTTGTGCTATTGTATCATGAAAAATTTATGGAGATAATTAATGAAGAAATTACCAATAGCAAAAGCTGTTTTTAAAGACCTAATAGAAGAAAATTGCTGTTATGTTGATAAAACAAAATATGTCAAAATGATGGAGGATTATCCTTCAAAATATTTGTTTATATCACGACCTCGCAGATTTGGGAAAAGTCTATTTTTAGATACACTTCGTGCGGCTTATGCAGGCGAAAAAGAATTATTTAAAGGTTTATATTTAGAGAATAACTGGGATTGGAGTAAAAAACACCCCATTATTTCTATAGATTGGGGTGCAGGCTCTGCTACGACGAAAGAAGAGTTAATTGTAAGAATGCACGAAATTTTAAGAAAAAATGCTAGATGGAACAAGGTAACATTGGAAGAAGGTTCGCCTGAGGGACAATTTGCAGAGCTTATTGAAAAATTAAAAGAAAAATTTGATTCAGTTGTTATTTTAATAGATGAATATGATAAACCTATAGTAGATAATTTAGGAAAAGAAGTTGCAGAGGTTATGCGTGAAACTTTAGGTAACTTTTATTCTGTTTTGAAAAGCTCAGAAAAAGACTTAAAACTTGTTTTTTTGACAGGAGTTTCAAGATTTGCTAAAACAAGTATTTTTAGCAAGTTAAATAATCTTAAAGATTTTACCTATGATAAACGCTATTCTGATTTATTTGGCTATACACAAGAAGAGTTAGAAGATACTTTCTCTGAATATCTTGATGGTGTTGATTTAGAAAAAATTAAGAAATGGTATGATGGATATAAATTTTTAGGCAGTGAAATTTATAATCCTTTTGATATTCTTTTATTTTTAGATGATAGAGAATA
>JAOZMT010000030.1:7375-11596 GCA_029934175.1 Victivallales bacterium
TGAAATGTTATCTATGCAACTTTTTTATCCTGATGATGCAAGAATAACTCGTAATTCTTTTAGTGACCAATTATACGATATTTTTGAAGATAAAACTCCTCAAAAATTAGAAGATTTATTTACATCTTTTTTTGAAGGAATACCACATCAATGGTATAAAAAAAATCCAATTTCACAATATGAAGGATATTATAATTGCCTTTTTTATACAGCATTTAATGCAATTGGTTTTGATACGCGTGCGGAATCATCAACTTTATTTGGAGATATTGATTTAACAGTTTTTGCGGATAATGCAATTTATATATTTGAGTTTAAAATGATAAAATCTGCACAAGACGCAATGCAACAAATTCATGATAGAGGTTATTATAAAAAATATTTAAATGATGGAAAGGATATATTTCTTATTGGTATTGAATTTGACCATGAAAAGAAAAATATATCAGACTTTAAATTAGAAAAATTAAAACAGGAGGTTTAAATGAAAGAAGGCATTTTTTATGTATTAGGATTTGATATTGGTGGCACGAAAATTGCTATATGCCTAGGGACGAGCGATGGAAAAATTATTGCATCAACTCGTGTTGGAAATAAAGACAAAGATCCAAATGTCGTTTTACCTAATCTCGTAAAAAAAGGTAATGAATTATTGTCAGATAATAATCTGACTACAAAAGACATAAAAGCTATAGGAATTGCTGCTCCAGCGCCACATGATGTTAAAAAAGGAATTATTTTAAATCCTGCCAATATGCCTTTGTGGAGAAATGTGAAAATTAAGGAATATCTTGAAAATAATTTCAATATACCTGTATTCTTTGAAAATGATGCAAATGCTGGAGCTTTAGCTGAATGGTTTTTTGGTGCTGGAGATAATGTTCAAAATATGATATATCTTACAATGAGCACTGGAATTGGCGGAGGTATAATTTGCAACGGAGAACTTGTCCAAGGAACTTCTTTTGATGCTGGAGAAATAGGACACACGGTCATAGATATTGATGGACCTGAGTGTCAATGTGGCTTAAAAGGATGCTATGAAGCTTTTTGTGGAGGAAGAGCATTGGCTCTTAGGTTGCAAAATGAATTGAAAAATGAACCTGAAAATGCGATTGTTAAAGCTGCAGGTTCAGTTGATAAAATAGATATGATTGCACTTGAAAAAGCTGTTCGAGATAAAGATGAATATGCTTTAAAAGTTTGGGATAATATGATTTTGCGAAATGCGCAAGCTATTGGAGGTTTAGTAAATATTTTTAACCCTGATGTTATAGTCTTAGGGACTTTACCTTGGGCTACTGGGGATTTATTTATGAAACCTTTTATGGAATATTTGCCTAGATTTTGTTGGGAAAAATCAATTGAAAAAGTAAAAATAACGGTAAGTGTATTAGGTAGATCCATTGGAGAGTACGCAGGTGTTTGCGTTGCTTTAAATGGATTACTCGCTTCCAAAAATAAAAAAGGAGAATTATAATGTCAAAAAATTATAAAATTGCTGTGCTTCCTGGAGATGGAACTGGTCCAGAAGTTGTCGATGAAGGGTTAAAAGTTTTAGATGCTATTTCTAAAAAATTTAATTTCACTGTTGAAACTGAAAGTTTTGATTGGGGAGGAGATAGATATTTAAAAACAGGTATCGTTCTACCTGAAGATGCTGGAGATACATTGAAGAAATTCGATGCTGTATTCTTAGGTGCTATTGGACACCCTGATGTTAAACCAGGTATTTTAGAAAAAGGAATTTTATTGAAATTAAGATTTGAATTAGATCAATATATTAATTTAAGACCTGTGAAATTATATCCTGGAGTTCCTACTCCTTTAGCTGATAAAACTCCTGAAGATATTGATTATGTAGTTGTTCGTGAAAATACTGGAGGTATTTATACTGGGACTGGTGGATTTTCTATGAAAGGAACTGCTGATGAAGTTGCTGTTCAATCAATGGTTTATAATAGAAAACAAGTTGAAAGATGCTTGCGTTATTCATTTGAATTAGCACAAAAAAGGCATAATAAAGATAATCCATGGCGTGGTTTGAGTGAAAAAGATATTGCAGCTGGTAAATATTCTCAATTAACACTATGTGGAAAAACAAATGTTTTAACTTTCGTATTTGATTTATGGGATAGAGTTTTTAATGAAATTGCATCAGATTATCCAGATGTAAAAACTGATTATGTTCATGTAGATGCTGCTTGTATGTATATGGTTAAAAGTCCACATTGGTTCGATGTAATTGTTACTGGAAATATGTTTGGCGACATTATTACAGACTTAGGAGCAATGACACAAGGTGGAATGGGAATTGCAGCTGGAGGAAACTTAAATCCTAATGGCGTTAGTATGTTTGAGCCAATTGGCGGTTCTGCTCCTAAATACACAGGGCAGGGGGTTATTAATCCATTGGCGGCTGTATCTTCTGTAGGTATGATGCTTGATTTCCTTGGTGAAACTGAAGCTGCTAACGCTATAGAAAAAAGTGTTTCGTTTGTTACTGGTAACAAAATGAAATCAATGTCAGCTGGTCAAATGGGATATTCGACTAGTGAAGTTGGTGATTTAGTTATCGAAAACCTATAGATAAATTCATTAGGGAGGTTTCAAAACCTCCCTTTTATTATTATTATGAAAGAAAAATATTCAATAAACTCTATTTTAGTAGGATTGTTAGATGTCAATTGCTACTTCGTTTTTAATAGTGAATCAAAGCATTTGTATATCATTGATACAGGCTCAGATGCAGATCGTATCATTGAAGAATCAAAAAAATATGATTATAATTCTGTTTCGATTTTATTGACACATGCTCATGTTGACCATATTAGTGCAACGGGAGAAGTATCAGATAAATTAAATGCTGAACTTGTATACCTACATCAAGAAGATGAAGGGCTTTATTTTAGTAAGGATAATAATATATTACCGTATGTCCCAACTGCTGAGAATTTACCAAAAACTAACAATAATATTAATTGTGATGATTTTGAAATTATTCATACTCCAGGGCATTCTCTTGGTGGAGTATGTTTTTATTTTAAAGAAATAAATACACTATTCAGTGGGGATACCTTGTTTTTGGAAACAATCGGTAGAACAGATTTATATGGAGGTAGCTTTCCTATTCTAAAAGCTTCTATAAAAAATAAACTTTTTATCCTTCCAGATAAAACAATAGTTTGTCCTGGTCATGGAAATAAAACGACTATCGCATACGAAAAAAAGTATAACAAAGAACTTGTATAAAAAGAGGAACTATATGAAAATTACAGATTTATCACACAAAAAATTACTAGTATCTCCATCTATTTTGGCTGCAGATTTCGGTAATCTTAATGATGAAATAAAAAGAATTGATAATGCAGGGGCGGATTTAATTCATCTTGATGTAATGGACGGACATTTTGTTCCCAATATATCATTTGGAAGTCCTATAATTAAGGTTGTTAGAAATGCCTCAGAATTAGTATTTGATGCTCACCTTATGATATCAAACCCATTAAAATATATAAAATCATTTGCTGACGCAGGATGTGAACATATTTCGTTTCATGTGGAGTCAGATAATGATCCTAAAGAAGTTATTGATGCAATAAAAAAATTAGGTTGCTCTGTCGGTATATCCTTAAAGCCTAATACTCCAGTAAGTGCAATTTTAGAATATATAAAAGATGTTGATTTGGTATTAGTAATGACAGTAGAACCTGGATTTGGTGGGCAAAGTTTTATGGCTGATATGTGTCCAAAAATAGTAGAAATTAAAGAAAAAATTCATCAATTAAATTTACCAATTCACATAGAAGTTGATGGCGGTATAGATGAAAAGACAGTTGCACAAGTCGCAAAGGCTGGGGCGAATATGATGGTTGCCGGAACCGCTGTTTTCAAACACCCAGAAGGAGCACAAGTCGCAATTGATAATTTGCACAGTGCGCAAAAATATATTAATCTATTATAAATTTGAATATATTCCAGACTTCCCAAAGTCCACATTTTTTTAATTTGTTCTTAACGCAGAATAGTTTAACGCAGAATAATTAGGGAAATTTTTAAAATGAGTCGTAATTTGGATTTTCATTGATAAAAATTAGGTAAAGATTTGTATTAATTCAAAATAAAAAAATAATTATTTTGCGTTAAATTATTCTGTGTGATAAATATGTATTTAATATGGCTAGTTTCAAATGAACTTTACACTTTCAATTACAAATAGTC
>JAOZMT010000379.1:0-1448 GCA_029934175.1 Victivallales bacterium
GCTAAAGCTATTTACAGGACTGTCCGCTTGAAAGCGGAACTCCGACACTTTAAATTCCTCGACTAAAGAGTAAAGTAGTTTTATGCATAAAATGAAACTAGCCATTATAAAAGTAAATAAAGTTCTCAATCTCCGTATCTCCAGTTCTCCAGTTCTCCAGTTCTCCAGTTCTCCAGTTCTCCAGTTCTCCAGTTCTCCGATTCTCCGATAACACTCCGAGTCTCTATCTTTCTTGCCAAAAAGGAGATATATTTCTTAGAGTAGTTATAACATCAGGCAAATGCTTTAAGATAACTTCTACATCATTCATGGTATTGTATCGTGAAAAACTAAATCTGATAGTTCCGTGAGCAGAAGTATAAGGTAAATGCATAGCTCGCAAAACATGAGAAGGTTCTAAACTTCCAGTTGTGCAGGCACTTCCACTAGAAGCACATATTCCATATTGGTTTAATAACAATAGAATAGCTTCCCCTTCTATAAATTTAAAACTAATACTGCTTGTGTTTGGTAATCTATTTTCAAGATCGCCATTTATTCCTATTTCAGGGATAAGTTCAACAACCCTTTCTTCTAAATAATCTCTTAGTTTTTTTACATTAGTTGTTTCATCTGCAATATGTTCTAAAGCTTCTTTGCAGGCTTGACCTAATGCCACAATACTTGGAACATTTTCTGTTCCTGCTCTACGACCAAATTCTTGATGTCCACCTAATAAAAAAGATTTAAAACGAGTCCCCCGTCTCACATATAAAGCACCTACTCCTTTAGGAGCATGTAACTTATGCCCCGATAAACTAAGCATATCAATAGAAGATTCTTTCATATTAATAGGGAGTTTTCCAACAGCTTGAACTGCATCAGTATGAAACAAAGCCCCTTTTGCTTTTGCGATTTGTGCAATTTTTTCTACAGGGAATATTGTTCCTGTCTCATTATTTGCCCACATTATAGATACAATTGCAGTATTTTCGTCTATCACTTTTCGGACTAAATCTAAATCAATACGACCATTATCGTCAACTGGTATATATTCGATAGTATAACCTTTTCGTTCTAATTCTTTACATAAATTTAATACCGCTGGATGCTCAACTTCACTTGTAACAATTTTTTTTCTATCATCTTTAATCGCTATAGCCGATAAAATTGCAGAACTATTACTTTCAGTCCCACACGAAGTAAATAATATTTCTGTATTGTTTCCATTTTTATCAACAAAATCAGCTCCAATTAAATTCGCAACTTGCCGACGAGCTTTTTCAATATGACTGGCAACTTCACCACCAAATGAATGAATACTTGATGGATTTCCATATAATTCCGTGAAAAATGGTTTCATTACATTAAAGACCTCTGGAGCTACTGCTGTAGTTGCATTATTATCAACATATATTACTTCTTTCATAATTTTTTCCTTTTTTTATTATCCGCAGATTTCGCAGATT
>JAOZMT010000379.1:1548-3137 GCA_029934175.1 Victivallales bacterium
TTTATTTCCTTTTTTTTATTATCATCAGATTTTTAATCAACGGATTATACAAATTCAGCAAATTATTTATTTATAAAAATACTTACTAAATCTGCGTTAATCTGCGGATAACTATTTATTATTTATTTGTAGTATATAAAGCTAGTTCCATTGATAACAGAGCATAAGCTGTAGATAATACTGGTAAACTTTCCATCCAACGACCACTTCTTTCATTTATCCAATTACCATCTTGTTTTTGCATAGATAGCAACTTTTTCAAAACATCAATTCTCCAATAATGAGTATTCCCATTTTTTAATATAATTTTTTCATCACCAAAAACAGAATGTGCTTTAGTAAATGTATGAATATAATAAAAATGACCTTCAGCACCCATCATTGGATTATTATCAAGTGTATAATGCTTTTTACCCCAATCCATTGCAGCTTTGATCCTAAAATCATCTTTTGATAATTTTGCATAAATCATACTTTTTAAACCTGCATAAGTCATACTGCCATACGAACGCAATCCTTCTTTTTTATAATTACCTAATTCATTTTTTGCGACTTGTGCAGTTTTATCATTAAACTTGCTTGATCCTGGTTGATATATAAACCCACCATCAAACTTATTTCCTTTTTCAGGAACAATCCAAGTTGTATCTGCTGATTCTGGTATTTGTTGCACTTTTCGCAAAAATTTTAAAGCTTTATCCCATGCTAAATTTGATTTGTTAATTTGTTTTTGAGTTGCTCCATAAGATTCTGAATCTAAAAATTCAGTAAGATGTAACGCTTCAAGCGCCCATTGTGTATTTGATAAATCAGGAACAGAAGGACCTCCAGATCCATATCCTATGCCTCCATAAAAAGGATTTGTGTTTGTTGTATTATCACTTGCAAAGTCTTTATATTTTCCATAAACTTTTAATAATTTTTCTCTATCAACTTCTAATCCTGCTAAAAAAGGATTCTCTTCTTTTTTTAAAATTTCAATAATTTGTTTATATTCAGTATATTTCTCTTTTAAAAATTTCAATCTAGTTTCATCAATTTGTGTATCTAAAAGATAATGTCGTGCATTTTTCATAACTTGATAATCTTCTTGATTATTAATAATTGCTAGTGTTATGAGACAAATAGAAGTTGTATAATTTTTATAAACTCTGCCAATGCTACCATCTTTCTGCACATTTCGCAAAATAAACTGTCGTCCTTTTTCTATAGCATTTTTTCGAAGTGTGATTTTATCAGTTGTTTTGCTAAGTTTTAAGCTCATACAAGCAAGACCAGTAATAGCAGAACTTTGCATCCACGAGCCATCAGGGATTTGTTCTGATATCAAATAATCAACGCCTCGTTGTATAGAAGCCTTTGATTCTTTTTCAAGTGAGGTTGGAATTATAAAAGGTTCATTAATAGGCGATGCAAAAATTGAAAGTTGAAAATTTGCACAAATCGCAATAAATATTATTGTTTTTAACATTATGTCTCCGTTTTTTAATTATATTTGTATTTCATTATTTAGCATTCTTTTTATAGTGTCTTGCATAGCTTGCTTCTCTTTTTTATGGGAGATATGAGAAGAATGGGAGATATGTTTT
>JAOZMT010000031.1 GCA_029934175.1 Victivallales bacterium
CGGAACTGCGACATTTTTTTTGACTTTTCTAACTCAAAGTGTAAAGACCTTGTTGAAACTAGCCTTATTTGCTTTGAGGTTTTATTAGCATATTGGGAATTGCACCAGGTATACTTGATGTGATAAGATTTTCTAACATCAATTCATCTGAGAAATATACGAAATCTTTATCTTTCCATATAGGCGATATTGTCGTAATTTGCAATTGATTATTTTTATTTTGCCATATCGAATTATTTTCTCTCAACCATTCTCTTTTTATTTTATAGACATTTTTTAATTCAGTGCCTTCTATACTTACTTTAATAAATTTATTTAACATTATTATAGGTTGTCCTTTTCTTTCTTTTAATGATAAAGGGTCTTTTACTTCTGCGATGACTTTTATCATTCGTCCGTTAGTTTCAACTGCACTTAAAAGTCTAGTTATTTTTGATGTAACAATTGAGTTATTAATATTTAGTTGAACAGCAGAACCAATAGAATTAATTCTAGGAATATTTATCATAGATAATTCTTTTTCTGAAATTAAAATCTCAATATTAAACATATCAGTTCCTACAAGAGTTACAATTTTGGTTTGTTGATTAACATAAGAACCAATGTCAACGGTGTGATCTAAAATCACAGCATTAAAAGGTGTTTTTATATTGCAACGGTTTATATTTAATTCAAGTTTTCTAACTTCACTCTTTAATAATTTTTTTGTAGCTTCTAATTTATTTTTTTGAGGGACTCGTAATGATAAATCTCGTTCAAAATCAGTTGCTTCTTCATCTAATCCTGTTAAAATCCATTCCTCTTTAGATATTGCAGCTCTTCCTTTCTCCAAAAATATATCACTTTCTGTTTGATTTATTTTACTTTGTTGTTGCTCTAATAAAATTTTAAAGTCAATTGGATTTATTTGAACTAGAGAATCATTTTCTTTGACAAAAGCACCATCAATAAAATTATCATTAATTTTAATTATTTTTCCTGATACTTCTGGAAATATAGAAATTGTTTTTTCAGCCTTAACAGTTCCCATTGCACTAATCGCAATATTACAATTTGTTCGTTTAATTGAAGTAGTTATAACAGGAACTATAGTTTTTTTGGGTTCTATAAATTTTGCTTTTGGTTTTGAATCAATAAACTTTTTAGCTCCAAATACCCCACCTGCGATGATTACTACAAACAATATTACTCTTATCGTTATTTTTAAAATTTTCATACTTCTCCTTAATCTGTTGTTTAACTTTTATTTTAATGTGATATTAAAGAATCTGCCCATACACTAAATCCTATAACTATACATAGATATATCAAATAATCTGTAAATTTAAGCTTTTTTTATAAATACCCCAAGAAATTCTACTAAGAATTAAAACAAGAAGTATTGTTGAAAACCTACCTTTTATAGCACCTTGTGGACATAAACAAGATGCTGAAAAAGCAAAGCCTATAACAAAAAATAATAATATAGAAATCAAACCTGTAAAACGGTTTGATAAACTTAAAATAGATTTTTGTTCTTGAATATCACTCATACTTCTCCTTAATCTGTTATATATCTATTTTTTGCTAAAGGGACATCTTTAGTCATTTTACATTTAGCTTCCCATGCTCCACCTAGAGCTTTAAATAAAGAAATTCTATGTGAAATAAATATTTGTTCTTGTTGAATAAGTTCAATATTTAAGTCACCTAAATTGCTAATCGCTAGTAATACTGGAACATAATCTACTTGCCCGAGTAAATATCTTCGCTTGGTTAATGATAATATATTCTTTGCATTAGCAATTTGATTTTTTAGTGCATTGATATATTCCGTTTGTTTTTCTTCATTAGTTAAGGCATCTTCTACTTCTTTGATAGCTTGCAAAACCGTTTCTTTATATATCAGCATTTTTTCACTGGCAACTGCCTCTTTTTTTTCCACTTCTGCACTTCTCGCACCACCATCTATAATTGGTGCAGTTACACCAGCAGCAATGCTACCAACCCAATTATTGACTAAAAACTCTATTTTATTAGATTTATACTCTATTCCAGATGAAATAGCTAAGGTAGGTAGTCTGTTTGCTTTTGAAACATTAACACTATAATCTGCACTTGTAAGTTTATTCCAAGCTGATTGAATATCAGGTCTTTGTTCTAATAATTGTGCAGGTAATCCTAATATAGGCTTGTCAGCTATTTTTGGTAACTCAAAATCTTTTAGTTTTAATTCATATTGAGAATCTTCGCCAAGGAGTAATCTAATATCTCGCTTTAAATTTTCGATTTTACTATTATATCTTGGTATTCGTTTTTTTATTATATTTATAGCTTGCAATCTTTGTAAAATATCCAATCTAGTAACGGTTGCTTTTTTGAATCTCTTAATTGCTAATTTATATAATAACTCGTTCGTTTTAAGTTGTTCTAATTGGAGGTTTAGAAGATGATTTTGTTCTAATAACATAAAGTATTTTTCTGCGATTTGTGCAGATATCATTAACTTTGCCGCTTGTAAATCATATTCAGAAGCTATAACATTACTTAGTTCTGCTTTGCGAGCAGAGTATAATTTCCCCCATAAATCGAATTCATAATTGGCAGTTAATCCAATTGCAAAATTCTTAGCTGTTGCGTAAACACGATCATTTTTGGCAGTTATAACATGAGTTCGGCTTCTAGTTCTTGATGCATTTGATTTGAAATTAACCGTTGGGTATAAATTTGCATCCACACCACTACTAATAGCATTTAACTGTTTTAGCCTATAAAAAGCTTTTTGTATTGTAAAATTGCTTTCAAAAGACTTTTCTATAAGTTTTGTGAGTTCTGGCTTATTAAAACTCTTCCACCAATGATTTGATATATTTGTGAATTTTATATTGTTCTGATCATTATATACCTTTGGAATAGATTCCATTACTGACCGCTCTGGTCTAGATACACATGAACAAAATAATATTGCTATAATTAAAAATCCTAACTGCTGATACATTTTTGATATTTCCTTTTATTAACTTTTTATTTGAACAATAATACTTCATTTATCTGCTTTTTCAAGTATAATATGAAAATTTATTGAAAAAAATTGAAATTTCTTTTGAAAAAATTTGATTTTATTCGGTATTGTGGTATTGTAATACCATAATACAAAATAAAAGGAATTAAAAGAATGAGTATTTTAAGATTTTCAGAAGGGTTTTCATTAGCCCTTCATTCATTATTAATAATAAGAGCTAGTAAAGAAAATGTTTCGGTAGTTACATTATCTGATAAATTAGATGCCTCAGTTGCACATTTAGCAAAAATAATGCAACGGCTTGTAAAGGCTGACTTAGTAAAGTCAAAGAGAGGGCCTAGTGGAGGATTTAGTATAAGTAAAGAGGATAAAATTCCTTATATGACGGTGTATAAGATTATAGATGGGGAGTATCCAACTTCAATTTGTATGTTTAAAGATGAAAAATGCACTAAGGATAGTTGTATTCTTGGTGATTTGATTTGTAATATTAACAATGAAGTCTATACCTATTTAAACACAAAGTTTATTTAGCGGGATTTCAAAAAAAAGGAGAAAAGTAAAATGAGTATGTTTTGTTTTCAATGTCAAGAGGCGTGTGGTAACACTGGTTGCACGGTAGCAGGAGTTTGTGGTAAAAAAGAGGATACTGCACAATTACAAGATCTTTTAATTTATACATTAAAAGGAATTGCGATTTATGCAGAAAAAGTTGAAGGAGATATTTGTAATGAAGTTGGTGATTTTATTATTGATTCATTATTTGCAACAATAACAAATGCAAATTTTGATTCTATTGATTTCACAAAAAGAATCGAACAAGGAATTGCAATTAAAGCAAAAATTCAAGCTGAAATAGGGGAAGTTGAAGGTGCTGCGGCATGTGCAACTTGGAGTGACTCTGCTGAAAATTTTGCACAAGTCGCAAAAGAAGTTGGTGTTTTAGCAACTGAAAATGAAGATGTTCGTTCTTTAAGAGAATTATTAATATATGGTCTAAAAGGAATTGCAGCTTATACTCATCATGCTATTGTTTTAGGAAAAAGAGATGAAACTATTGTGAAAGGTATTGTTGAATGCCTAGCTTCTATAACTAAAGACTTATCTGTTCCAGATATGATTGGTTTTGTTATGAAAGCTGGTGAAATATCTGTTTCAGCTATGGCTTTACTAGATACTGCTAACACTTCAACTTATGGTAATCCTGAATTATCAACTGTAAATATTGGTGTTGGAAATAAACCAGGTATTTTAATCTCTGGTCATGATTTAAGTGATATTAAACAACTTTTAGACCAAACTAAAGGAACTGGAATCGATGTTTATACTCATAGTGAAATGTTACCGGCTCATTATTATCCAGAATTGAAAAAATATGACAACTTAGTTGGAAATTATGGTAATGCATGGTATAAGCAAGGAACAGAGTTTGCATCATTTAATGGACCTATTTTAATGACAACAAACTGTATAACTCCTGTGAAAAAAGCTTATCAAGATAGAATTTTTACAACTGGAGTAGTTGAATATCCTGGAGTAAAACATATCACAGCAGATGCAAATGGTAAAAAAGATTTTTCTGAAATTATAGAACTTGCAAAAGGAACTGCTATACCTACAGAAATTGAAACTGGTTCAATTGTTGGTGGATTTGCTCATGAACAAGTTTTTGCTTTGGCTGATAAAGTTATTGATGCAGTTAAATCAGGAGCTGTTAAGAAATTTATTGTTATGGCTGGTTGTGATGGTCGTCAAAAAGGCAGAGAATATTATACAGATTTTGCAAAATCAATTCCAGAAGATACAATTATTTTAACTGCGGGTTGTGCAAAATATCGTTATAATAAATTAGAGCTTGGAGATATTGGTGGAATTCCACGAGTTCTTGATGCTGGACAATGTAACGATAGTTATTCTCTTGCATTAATCGCATTAAAACTTAAAGAAGTATTTGAATTAGAAGATATTAATGACCTTCCAATTGTTTATAATATCGCATGGTATGAGCAAAAAGCTGTTACAGTATTACTTGCTCTTTTACATTTAGGTGTGAAAAATATACATTTAGGTCCAACTTTACCAGCATTCTTATCTCCTACTGTAGCAGGTGTTTTAGTTGATACATTTGGAATTGGTGGAATAACAACTGTTGATGAAGATATCAAGTCAATGATTGGATAAATAATAATTCCAATTATTTATAATTAAAGGGCGAACAATTGTTCGCCCTTTTTTTTACAGTTATACTGTAAACAGGTAAAAAATTACAGACATAGCAAATATTGTAAATCTTGGCGTTGTTCTTTACATTGTTTATGTAAAGCTTTACATAAACAAAGTTAGGAACAAGCCCAATTATTTAACCATTGACTTTTTTCTATAGATGGCAAAAATATTGCAAAATATTGTTTATATACCGTAAATAGAAATTCAGAACTAAATAAATAGTCCACTAAAAATCATATATTTTTAATATATTATTATTTCTTTTATATTCAAGTTGTTTTGGTTATAATTTGCGAATTATGCAAAAATTATTGAAAATATATTTGAAAAAATTTGCTTTTTTAATTAGGTTAGGCTAAGTTACTTCTATCAATTAGGGTAAACTAACTAAATAAAAGGAGCGTTTGGTATGGAAATTAAAGATTTTGAAGTGGGTTCAAATCTAAAAGTAATAGGTTATGATAAAAGCAAAAAGGCTTATCGTCAAAAATTATTATCAATGGGACTTGTAAGAGGAGTCGAGTTTAAACTTGTTCGAGTAGCACCAATGGGAGATCCTGTTGAATTAAAAATAAAATCATTTAATTTGTCTTTGAGAAAAGATGAAGCGGCATCGTTAATAGTAGAGGAGGTTTCAAAGTGAAGGAATTTACATTAGCACTCGCAGGTAATCCGAATTGTGGAAAGACAACACTTTTTAATGCCTTGACAGGTTCTACACAACGAATAGGTAATTGGCCTGGTGTAACAGTTGATAAAGTTGAAGGCGAATATACTCTTAATGATAATAAATACAATATAATAGATTTGCCTGGGATATATTCTTTTTCTGCTTATTCTTTAGATGAAAAAGTTTCACGAGAATTTATATTAAGTGAAAAACCAAATTTAGTAGTTAATATTTTAGATGCCTCGAATTTAGAAAGAAATTTATATTTAACAACACAGTTACTAGAAATGAAAGTTCCTGTTATTGTAGCCTTAAATATGATGGATATTGTAAAGCAAAGGAAAATAAAAATAGAAGTTGAACATTTATCAAAGCATCTTGATTGTAAAGTTATACCTATTTCGGCATCTGGGAAAACAGGGATTGATGATTTACAAGAAGCTATAGAATCTGCGATTTGTGCAAATAAAATATCTTCGCGAGTTGTGCAATATGATGAAGTTATGGAAGCTGCTATTTCAGAAGTAGAAAAAGTAGTTCAACAAGATGCCAAAACAGCAGATGTTGATACAAGGTGGCTTGCGGTAAAATTATTTGAAGATGATGAATTAGCAAAAGAAATTGCGAAAGGTGCAGAACAAATTGTTGCAAAAGAATCAAGTAAGGTAGAAAAGCATATAGGAGAAGAAGCAGATATCGTTATAGCCGATGGTCGTTATGGATTTATTCATGGACTTGCAAATGATGTGATAAACAGAAGTAGTGAGCTAGATCAAAATATTACAGATACAATTGATAAAATAATATTAAATCGAATCTTGGGTATTCCTATCTTTTTAGGCGTAATGTATTTGGTTTTTCTTGTAACAATGAATGCTGGGGCTCCGTTTATTGACTTTTTTGATGGTTTATGCGGAACGATTTTTGTTGACGGCGTGAAATATCTTCTTGAAGGGAATGTTCCAGATTTTATTGTAACTCTTTTAGCAGATGGAGTTGGTGGCGGTATTCAAACAGTAGCGACATTTATTCCACCAATTGGATTAATTTTTCTATGTTTGTCAATTCTTGAAGACTCAGGTTATATGGCTCGTGCAGCATTTGTTATGGATAGAGCTTTAAGAGCAATAGGTCTTCCTGGAAAAGCATTTATTCCAATGTTAGTTGGTTTAGGTTGTAATGTTCCAGGAATTATGGCTACAAGAACATTGGAAAGTAATCGTGATAGATTGTTATCAATAATGATTAATCCATTAATATCGTGTGGAGCAAGATTACCTATTTGGGTTTTATTTGCAGCAGCGTTTTTTAGAGATAGTGCAGGGACAATGTTATTTTCATTATATTTTATAGGAGTTACACTTGCAGTAGTAATGGGATTATTATTTGGGAAGACGATATTAAAAGGAGAAGCATCAAATTTTGTAATGGAGCTTCCACCATATCATATTCCTACAATTTCTGGAGTTCTATTTCATACTTGGAATAGATTGAAAGGATTTATCCTTCGTGCAGGAAAAGTTTTAATATTAGTTGTTGTTCTTTTAAGTTTCCTTAATTCAATAGGAACAGATGGAAGTTTTGGAAATGAAGATTCTGAAAACTCTATTTTAAGTGCAGTAAGTAAAGGAATAACGCCAGTATTTTATCCAATGGGTTTAACAAAAGAGAATTGGCCAGCAAGTGTTGGATTATTCACTGGTTTATTTGCAAAAGAAGCAGTTGTGGGAACTCTTGATTCATTATATGCACAAGTCGCAAAAAAAGATTCTGCACAACTCGCAAAAATAACAGGAGAAGAGGTTGTTGTTCCTGAAGTAGAATTTGATTTTTGGGGTGGAATAGGAGATGCATTTGCGGCAATTCCAGCAGGATATGAAGGTTTCTTTGATGGATTAGGAGATCCTATTGGGCTTGGAGATGTTACAGCTATAAGTGGACAAACAAATGCAGAATCAGCAGAAGGATTAGAAGTTGATGAAGGAACATTTACTGCAATGCGAAAATATTTTGTAAATAAATATGCAGCAATAGCATACATTTTGTTTTTATTGATTTATGCACCTTGTTTTGCAGCAATTGCAGCGGTTTATAGAGAAACAAATTTAAAATGGACTATATTCTCAACTGCTTACTTAACTGGTCTTGCTTGGATAGTTGCTACTTTATTTTATCAAACAAGTAGATTATCAACAACACCATCAAGTGCATTATGCTGGATAGGATTTTGTTTTGTAGTTATCATTGCATTTGTTATAGGACTATCAAAATTTGGCAAAAAAACGGAAAACTAATATGAGAACTCTAGATTTATGTGAAGAAAAGAAAAGGGTTAGAATATTATCTAACCCCGATTTAAAAACAGTAGAATTAGGATTACACTCGAATGCATTAATTCGAGTTGTAAGCAATCAAAAAGGGCAGGGGATAGTTGTTCAAATATACGAACAACGATATGCTATTCCTCGTGAAATAGCAGAAAATATAAAGGTGAAATAAATGATACGAGAAATTAAGCAATACATAAAAGAGCGAAAAGTTGTATCTTTATCTGATTTAGAAAATTACACTAGAATGGAAGAACAGGCTTTAATGCCAATTCTTAAAAAATTAGAGGATAAAAAAACTATAAGAATAGAAAAACCAGACTGTAGTTTAGGCTGTTCAGGTTGTGAGTGTTCTAATAATAACATCGAAATAATTTATTTAGACTCTTAAAGTAAATCTTTGTTTGCGATTTATGCAATGCGTCAAAAGTCGTTCGTCAAAAATCCTAGCTCTTTTTTATGTTAAAAAAATTTCTTTTTATTTGCAAATTATATTATTGTGCATTATTGTATTCGAATATTAAAATAAGTATGAATAAAAATGGAGTTAGTTATGAGTAATATAGTTTGGGCGGCAAGTGAAGTTTTTCCGTATGCAAAAACTGGAGGATTAGCTGATGTTTCAGGAGCACTTCCACAATCATTAGCAGAGAGAGGTCATAAAGTATCTGTGATAATGCCATATTATCCACAGGTTATGAAAAATTTTAATAAAGATATAGTAATTAAGAAAAAATTGTTAGGAGTTCCATTTGGCTGGGGAACAGAATGGGCGCAGATTTTAGAACATAAAATTAATGAAAATTTGTCTATATACTTTATTGAATTTCATCAATTCTTTGATAGACCAACTCTTTATGATTACGATGGTGTAGAATTTTCAGATAATGCAGAACGATTTATTTTCTTTTCTAGAGCTGTTATGCAAGCTGTTTTAGCTCTTGAACTAAAACCAGATATTTTACATACAAATGATTGGCATACTGCGTTATGTAATGTCTATTTGAAATCTCACTTATATGAAGAATTTGATAATTTTAAAAACTGTAAATCTATATTGACAATTCATAATATTGGCTATCAAGGAGTTTTTAATAAATCAAATATTTTATGGACAAATTTAGGTTGGGAATATTTTAATTATCATTGTCTAGAGTTTTATGATCAAATAAACTTAATGAAAGCTGGAGTCTTGACTGCTGATGTTGTAAATACTGTAAGTCCTACTTATGCTGCTGAAATATTAACTGCGGAATATGCATTTAATTTAGAAAATCCATTACAGCAGAGAGCTTCGGAAGGTAAGCTAAGGGGGATTGTAAATGGTATTGATATTGAAGAATGGAATCCTGAAAAAGATAAAGAATTACCATTCAATTATTCTATATCAAAAATAGCTGGTAAGGCGAAGTGTAAAAAGGCATTACAAAAAGAATTCGGATTGCCAGTAAGCCCTAAAACCCCTTTGTTTGGTATTGTTTCACGATTAGCTATTCAAAAAGGTATTGATGTCTTTTTAGAAGCTGTTGAGGATATGTTGATTTACGATGATATTCAATTTGCGATTGTAGGTTCTGGAGATAAAGTCCTGCAAGGGTGGTTAAATGCTTTAGCTAATAAATATCCAAATAAAATAAGTTTCTTCTCAGGTTATAGCAATAAAAAAGCACATTTAGTTGAAGCAGGTTGTGATGCTTTTATTATGCCTTCACGATATGAACCTTGTGGGTTAAATCAATTATACAGTATGCGATATGGAACTATTCCAATAGTCAGAGCAACTGGCGGTTTAGAAGATACTGTTATTAATTATGAATATTCAAATATAAAAGATGCAACAGGGTTCAAATTTTGGGACTTAAATCCTGATGCTTTGAGAGGAACAATGCGTTGGGCGGCATCAATCTTTAGAGACGATAGAAAAAGTTTCAATCAAATAAGAAAAAATGGAATGAGTCAAGATTTTTCTTGGGAACATACTGCAAAAGATTATGAAAACTTATATGACAATGTGTAATGATATTAATTTATAATATTTTATTTCCTTTTTTATTCCTGTTTTTTATACCAGGAATGATTTATAAATTAATCAAACGACCTGGTTACAAGAAAACTTTTTTAGAAAGATTTTCTATATTTAGTAGTTTAAAAAAACAAACACTATCTGCTTTAAAAAATCCTATATGGATACATGCAGTTAGCGTTGGAGAAACGGTTCTTGCTACAGAACTTATTAAAAAATTACAAGAAAAAGGGGTTGATAATATTGTTTTATCCACCACCACAACAACAGGTCAAGAGTTGGCAAGATGTAAGGTTAATGATTCGGTTGTAGTTATTTATTGTCCAATAGATTTTATTTTATTTGTTAAGCGAGCATTTAATTACATTAAGCCACAAAAACTTATTATCATAGAAACTGAAATATGGCCAAATATGATTCAAGAAGCTAAAAAAAGAAATGTTGAATTATATTTAATTAATGCGAGAATGTCAGATAATTCCATTGGTGGATATCAAAGATTTAGTTTTTTTATTGGTCCTGTTTTACAAAAATTTAATTATATTTATACTCAGACACAAGGGGATGAAGATAGGTTTAACTCAATAACAGACAATTTGAATATTGCTACAATGGGAAATTTGAAATTTGACCAAAAAATACCAGCTAAGTTTAATAATATCAATAATAACGAACTTTTTGGACAAGGGGAATTTGTTATTCTTTTAGCTGCTAGCACTCATCCAAGGGAAGAACAAGTTATCATTGAAACTTATATTAAATTAAAAGATAAATTTGATAACTTAAAGTTAATTTTAATTCCACGCCATGCTGAAAGGGGAAAAGAAATTGAAAATATTTTAAAAGATAATGATGTTGCTTATAACAGGCGTTCTCAACAAAAAATAGCAAAAAAAGGTAATATAGATTGTCTTTTGGCGGATACAACAGGCGAAATGTTGTCGTTTATGAATTTATCAGATATTGTAATAATGGGAAAAAGTATCGCTGGTCATGATGAGGGACATAATTTAATAGAGCCTGCATTGTTAAATAAACCTATTATAACAGGTTCTAAATTAAAGAATTTTAGAGTTTTACTTAATATGTTAAAAGATAAAGAAGCTATCGTTACCATATCAAGCGACGATGAATTAGAATCTGCGATTTGTGCATTTATAGAAGATAAGTCTAAAAGAATAGAGTATGGAAATAGAGCGCAAAAGACAATTGCACAACACGCAGGTGCAACAGATAGAATCATTAAAAAAATAATTAATATTTAGTATCCTCTTTAAAAACAGTTGTGACGGCTTTTATTTATTATAAAATTCTTTTA
>JAOZMT010000032.1 GCA_029934175.1 Victivallales bacterium
CAGGTGCTTCTTTTTTAGCAGGTGCTTCTTTTTTAGCAGGTGCTTCTTTTTTAGCTTTACTAATTTCATCAGCTTTTTTCTTTTCATCTGCAACTTTAATTGAATAAAGATCCTTTGCAACAGTTATTGAATCAGATAATAATTCTAAAATGATTTTTATTGATTTAACAGCATCATCATTTGCCGCAATTAAATAATCAATTCCATCTGGATTTCCATTAGTATCAACCATTCCGATAACAGGTATTCCAAGTTTATTAGCTTCTCTAACTGCGATGTCATCATAACAAGTATCAACAACAACAAGAGCTCCTGGAAGTTTTTTCATATCTCTAATACCATCTAAATTCTTATGTAATTTCATACCTTGACGGTTTAATTTAGAAATTTCTTTCTTTTTCATAGATTTAGAAGAATCATTACCAATAATTTGATCAATTTCAGCCATTCTGTTAATACTTTCTCTGATAGTAACATTATTTGTCAATATACCACCTAACCATCTTTCTGACACATAATACATATCATTTTTATCAGCTTGCTCTTTAATTAATTCTTGAGCTTGTCTTTTTGTACCAACAAATAAAACTTGTTTACCTTCTGATACAACTCCTTGTAGAAAATTACAAGCATCTGAAATTTGATGCATTGTTTTTGTTATATCAATTATAGATATTCCATTTCTAGCCCCAAAAACATACGGTTTCATTTTAGGGTTCCATCTTTTAGTCTGATGACCGAAATGAACTCCTGCCTCTAATAAATCTTGAATTGTTACTTTTCCCATCTTTTCTCCTGATGTAGTTGCGGTGTTTTTTGAGATTAAACTCTTGGCAAAACACCTTTTTGTTTAGTTATAAATTTTTTTATATAATATAAGCATAAAATAAAATGCTTAAGAATTTCTTCCTTTTATGCTAGCTCCTTCTAAAAAGCCATCATAATTCCTTTCTGTCAAGTGAGATTCCATTTGACTAAGTGTATCTAGAACAACTCCTACTATAATAAGCAAACTTGTTCCTCCAAAAAATGAAGATACTAATGGAGGAATCTGAAACCCTGTTCCCAATAACATAGGAAAAACAGCAAGAGCTGTTAAAAACAGAGATCCTGAAAAAGTTATTTTAGTCATCGTTGAATCTAAAAAATCTGCAGTTGGCTGACCTGGCTTTATACCTGGTATATATGCCCCTTCTCGTTTAAGATTTTCTGAAATTTGAATAGGATTAAATTGGTTCGCTACCCAAAAATAAGTAAATAATAAAATCATAATTGCATAAAACATTACATATGATGGTTTACCATAAGCAAAATATACAGCATATTCGTTTAAGAACGGGACAAAACCACAAACCATTGTGGGAACCATTAAAATAGCACCTGCAAAGATAATAGGCATTACACCAGCAAAATTTACTTTTAAAGGCATATATGTAGTTCCTGATTGAATAGAACGCCCACGACCTGCACGAGCCATCTGAATCGGAATTTTACGCTGACCTTGTGTTAATAAAACAGTTGCTGCTGTTACAAGAACAAATATCAATAATAAAATTAATAAGTGAACCATTTTAAAATTAATACCGCCTACAGCACCTTTACTAATAACTAGTTCGTATAAGCTATATGCCGCTTGTGGCATTCTAGCAATAATATTTATTGTTATTATTAAAGAAATTCCATTTCCTATTCCTTTTTCAGTAATTTGTTCTCCAAGCCACATTAACACCATAGTTCCACAAGTTAAAACAATAACCGTCATAACTATAAATGGTAATTCAGGTGATATAAACCCTAATATAGGTTCATCAGACAACAAATAAACCAAAGCCTTTTTTGGAACAGGCAAATTAATCCTTCCAGGATTAATCATCGCAATTGCAGCCATTATTCCTTGAAAAATACAAATAACTAATGTTAAATATCTGGTGTATTGAGTAATTTTTTGTCTACCAGCTTCTCCTTCTCTTGAAATTTTTTCCAAAGAAGGAATAACAGGAACTATTAATTGCATTATGATAGATGCCGAAATATACGGCATAATACCCAGTGTTGCAATTGCAAATTTTTGCAAAGCACCTCCACTAAATAAATCAAACATACCAAGCATACTGCCAGCAGAATTTGATAAATTTTCAGCGACATATAAATTAAGAGCTTGTGGATCAACTCCAGGACAAGGAATATTTGCTGCAATACGACATAGTATAACTACAATTGCAGTAAAAAATATTCTTTTTCTTAACTCTTCAACCTTAAAACTGTTAATAAAAGCCGAAAACATAACTAGACTCCCTCTTTTTTATTCAACAATTTTACAAGTTCCTCCAGCATTCTCAATCTTTTCTTGAGCTACTTTTGAAAATTTATCTGCTATTACTGTTAAAGATTTTGATATTTCACCATCCGCTAAAACTTTTAATGGTAACTTAGACTTTCCGACAATACCTTTTTCACGCAAAAGTTCAATCGAAATTTCAGTGCCTTCATCAAAGAATTCTTCTAAAACTCTAATATTAACTAAATTAAAGTTTTTGTGATTTAAACTTTTAAAACCACGCTTAGGTAACCTTCTAAATAAAGGGATTTGTCCACCCTCAAAATAAGGACGATGAGCGGCTCCAGAACGGGACATTTGTCCATTCATTCCACGACCACAAGTATGACCTAAGCCAGAACTATCTCCACGCCCTACTCTTTTTCTACGATGCTTTATATCCTCACATCTATTTAAATTATGTAATTCCATTTTAACCTCACTTTAAAGATTTTTAATTCCACGCTTATTCAATACATCTTCTTTTGAACTAAGACCTTCAATCGCTTTGAAAGTTGCTTTCACAACATTATTAGGATTACTTGAACCTAAAGATTTAGCTAAAATATCTTTTACTCCAGCCAAATCTAAAACTGCACGCATCGCACCACCAGCAATTAATCCAGTACCCGGAGATGCAGGACGCATTAAAACTTTTGAACCACTAAATTTCTCAATAATTGGATGAGATATAGTTGTTCCTGAAGTAGGAACTGTAACTAAAGATTTTTTTGCAATTTCACAACCCTTACGAATAGCATCAGTAACCTCATTTGCTTTACCATAGCCATATCCGACACGACCTTTTTTGTTCCCAACAACAACAAGTGCTCCGAAACTAAAATTACGCCCCCCTTTAACTACTTTACTACAACGATTGATACTTACTACATTTTCTTCAAATTCTTTATCAACTTTTTCTTTAGGCTTTCTTTTTCTTTTTTCTGCCATGATAATCTCCTAAATTTTTAAACCATTTTCTCTAGCTGACTCAGCAATGGCTTTCACAACACCATGATATTTAAATCCACCTCTATCAAAAACAACTTGTTTAATTCCTGCTTCTACTGCTTTTTTAGCAATAATTTCTCCAATAATTTTTCCACCAGCAACATTCGACTTAACATTCTCATTTTTAGCTTCTTTATCTAATGTAGAAGAAGAAACCAATGTTTGAGCTTGATCATCATCAATTACTTGAACATAAATATGTTTAGTTGTAGTGAAAACGGCAAGACGAGGAACTTCAGCAGTTCCTGCAATCTTTTGGCGCAATCTCATGTGTCTTCTTTTGCGTTGCTCTTTTTTTGTTTTATATCTAGCCATAATTATTATCCTACTGTTTTACCTTCTTTTATTATTACTTGCTCATCAACATATCTAACACCCTTACCTTTATAAGGTTCAGGTTTTCTATATGCTCTAATCTCAGCAGCAATTTGACCAACTAACTGTTTATCAATTCCTTCAATCGTAACAGAAGTATTGTTCTCAATTTTAACTTCAATTTCTTTAGGAATATTCATAATCACAGGATGTGAATACCCCAAACTTAAAGTTAATTTTGAACCACTAATTTGAGCTTTATAACCAACTCCTATAATTGTTAACTTTTTAGAAAAACCGTTTACCACCCCTTCGACCATATTGTTTATTAAACTACGACCTAATCCGTGCATAGCTTTTGCTCTACGCTCATCATTTGTTCGCTCAACAATAATTTTATCTCCATCAACTTTAGCTGATACTAGAGGAGGTAAGGTCATCTCAAGTTTACCTTTAGGACCTTCTATCTTAACATTGCTTCCTGATATATTTGCTTTTACACCAGGTATAATAGCAATTGCTTTATTTCCAATTCTTGACATATTAAACCTCGTTATTAACAATTACCATACATAGAATAGGATTTCTCCACCGACATTCTGCATTTTAGCAAGTCTGTCGCTGATAACACCCTTAGGTGTTGAAAGAATCACAGTTCCTAATCCATTTCTTACTCTTGGAATATCTTGAGATCCACAATAACTTCTACACGAAGGCTTGCTTACTCTCTTTAATCCCTCAATAACAGCAGTATCTTTATAATATTTAAGATCTACAGTTAAAGTCTTCTTCGGTCCATCTCCTTCAACGCGATAATCGCTAATATACCCTTCTTTTTTGAGAACTTCTGCAATAGAAGCTTTCATTTTAGAAGAAGGCATTTTCACAGTGTCGTGTGAAGCTGTTCCTGCATTTCTAATACGAGCTAACATATCTGAAATAGGGTCTTGCATACTCATTATACGAATCCTCCTTATTTACCAGCTAGCTTTTGTTACGCCAGGAATCTGACCAACAGATGCTAATTCTCTAAAACATATACGACAGAGCTTAAATTTTCTAATATAAGCCCTCGGTCTACCACAGCGTTCGCATCTAGAATAGTTACGAGTGCTGAATTTATTATCTCTCTTAGCTTTTTCAACTAAACTTTTCTTTGCCATACAACAACCTCCTTACTCTGTTTCAAAAGGAACTTCAAGTAATTTCAATAACTCGAAAGCCTCTTCATCAGTATTTGCAGATGTTACAAATGTTAAATTAAAACCAAATTGTCTTTTAAGATTATCAAGATCAACCTCTGTAAAAACTGAAACATCTTCAATTCCAACATTATAATTCCCACTTTTATCAAACCCTTTTTTAGGTAAGCCTCTAAAGTCTCGAATATTAGGCGTAGCGTTATGCACAAATCTATCTAAGAAATCATACATTTTAGCTCCTCTTAAAGTTACCATAACTCCAACATTTTGCCCAACTCGCAATTTAAAATTTGCAACATTCTTTTTAGACTTTGTAATAACTGGTTGTTGCCCAGTTATAAGAGCCATTTGACTTTTTGCTTCAGTGAAAGCATCTCGTTCTTCCCCAGTCCCAATACCAGTGCTTAAAACAATTTTTTCAAGCTTTGGAATTTGCATTACATTTTTAAAATTAAATTTTTCTTTTAATGCAGATGCAACATTATCTGTATATCTTTTCTTCATATCAGGCATCTTTATTCACCTCACTTTGGAATTTTTCAACTAAATTCACATTTGAAACATGAACAGAAACCGCTCTATCAACAAGTTGCCCTGGGTTCTGTTGTGTTTTTTTGATAGTTCTTTTTCCGAGTTGTGCTTTTTGAGCAGGAGTCATATCTGAAATTTCAAGAACTAATCTATCTTTTTTTTGAAGAACAGCAATAACTGTAGCAGTAACGCCCTTCCAATTTCCAGTATTAACTCTTACCGTATCACCCTTTTTAACATGATATAATTTTTTCATTATAAAACCTCCGGAGCTAACGATATAATTTTCATAAAGTTTTTCTCACGCAATTCACGAGCAACAGGTCCAAAAATACGAGTTCCGCGTGGATTTAAATTTGCATCAAGAATAACTGCAGCATTTTTGTCAAATCTAAGATAAGACCCATCCTGACGACGAATTTTAGAACGAGTTCTAACAACAACAGCTTTGACAACATCTCCTTTTTTTACTGCACCATTAGGAATAGCTTCTTTTACAGCAGCAGTAATAACATCACCAACTCTAGCAAATTTTCTACTTTGTCCTAAAACAGTAATAGTCGCAATTTTTTTTGCTCCAGAGTTATCAGCAACCTCAAGGGTTGTTTGCATTTGGATCATAATTAATTACCTCCGATTAATCAACAACTGCTTGTCTTACAATATTTATAAGACGCCAGCGTTTCATTTTACTTAAAGGTCTAGTTTCAGAAATAACAACAACATCACCCACTTTAGCTTCATTATTTGCGTCATGTGCATAATACTTTTTGTTTTTCTGAATAACCTTTTTGTATAATTCATGTGAAGTTCTTCTTGAAATTTCAACAACAATAGTTTTATCTTGACAATCACTAACAACAACACCTGTTCTTTCTTTGCGATTACCACGATCATTAGTTTCTGTATTCATATTCTCCACCTACTTATTTATTATTTGCAAGCTTTGCATTCTGTTCAGTCTTTATCCTAGCAATATCTTTGCGAATAGCATTGATTCTTGAAGGATTTTCTAACTGTCCAGTTTTTGCTTGAATTTTCAATTTGAAATTCTCGTCTTGCAACTCTTTTATTTTGAGTTCTAGCGCTTCGCTAGTCATCTCTTTAATTTCACTCATTTTCATAATATAAAATCCTTTAAATTAGTTACTTGAAATTCTTGATAAGAATTTACAACGAATGGAAAGTTTATTAGCTGCAAGACTCATTGCTTCTTTTGCAATAGTCTCAGAGCATCCACTTATTTCAAATATAACTCTACCAGGTTTAACTCTAGCAACCCACCCCTCAACATTACCTTTCCCTTTACCCATTCTTACTTCTAATGGCTTTGCAGTTATTGGCTTATCTGGAAACATACGAATCCATACTTTACCGCGTCTTTTTAAATGACGATTAATAGCTACACGACAAGCTTCAATTTGATTATTAGGAACATACCCTCTACTCATCGCTTGCAATCCATAATCTCCAAAGTCTAATTTATTATTACTTTGAGCAAGACCTTTCAGGCTACCTCGCTGAACTTTTCTGTGCTTTACCCTTTTTGGCATTAGTGGCATTGTTCATTTCCTCCATAGATTCTTTATGACATATCCAAACTTTAATTCCGATTTTACCCGCTAGCGTCATCGCTGCGATTGATCCGTAATCAATATTTGCTTTTAATGTATGAAGCGGTGTTTTACCGTCTTTATACTGCTCTGTTCTAGCAAGTTCTGCTCCGCCTAAGCGACCAGAACATTTTATTTTTATACCTAAAACACCCATATCCATTGCTGTTTGAATAGCTTTTTTCATAGCTCTTCTAAAACTAATTCTTCTCTCAAGTTGCATAGCAATCGACTCAGCAACTAATTGAGCATTAGTCTCTGGTTTTTTGACTTCTACAACATCAACAAATACTTCTTTTCCTAAAGCAATGTTTTGAAGTTCTGATCTTAGTTTTTCAAGTTCAGCACCCTTTCTACCAATCATCACACCAGGTCTTGCGACATGTGCAGTCAATCTAATTCGACTTGCAAATCTCTCAATAACAACTCGTGCAATAGCAGCTTGCTTCATTTGTTCTTTTACATACTCACGAAGTTTTAAATCTTCATGAAGATTGTCTCCGAAGCTTGCTTTATCAGCATACCAACGAGATTCCCAATTTTTATTAAGAGCAACTCTTAATCCTATTGGATTTATTTTTTGTCCCATTTACACTTCCCTCACTGTTTAATCATCTGTCAAGATGATTGTAAAATGACTAGTTTTCTTTTGAATTCTACCAGCCATACCCCTCGCCCTTGGGCGAAACCTTTTTAAAGTTGGTCCAGGCCCCACTACTGCTGTCTTAACAATTAAATCACTAGCATCAATTTTATTGTTATGTTCAGCGTTTGCAATTGCAGACTTAAGAGTTTTCTCGAAAAGGCGAGCAGCCTTACGAGGACTCAAAGTAACAACAGCTAAAGCTTCATTTACAGGTTTACCCTGTAGAAGCCTTCCGATTTGTCGTGCTTTTTCCGGAGAAATTCGCACATACTTTGTTACAGCTTTAACATCCATAAATAATCCTTTGGTTGTATTATTTTGCTATATTACTATTTAACTTATGATTTTTTTTAAGGAAAAACTTCTTTCCTTGAACTAAATCTCCTAAACTTCCTTTTGTTACAATTACACTTGAAACATTATTTTTCAAACAAATTACCTTGATTAAAGTCATTTTATCAGCAGACTCGGCAATATCACCGATTCTAACACCATCTAATTTTCCAATAGAAATTATTGCGATACCAAGATCTTTTTCAATAGATACTATAAAAAATGAATGACTTTGTTCATTCTTAGATATTTTAAATTCAGATGCGTAAAGGCTTGCAGTTTCTTTTTTTAAAGATTGGCAGCGTTTAAGTATATCTTCTTTTTCTTTCGATGATAGATGTTTTTTTTGTAAAGCCTTACCGATAAAATCATAAAAATTATATGATTTTTCTATAAGTCTTTTATTAACATCAAGGTATGATTTTAAAGAATTGATATTTTCAATTTTATCAGACTGAAGTTTAAAATTTTTTAAATTTGCTGCAATACTTAATTGCAGTATTTTAAAATTATCTTTTTGTTTATTGCTTGCTTCAAGCATTTCAAGTAACTGCCTACGAAGATTTTTTGTAGTCTCCTTGGCCTCTGAAAGCTGATTAAAGTTTTTTTCTTCCTTTAATTTAAAACTTACACTAATTTGCGCAGTATTATCAACCTTCTCTTTTTGCTGATTTTCTGCTAATAAAAGCGGAATCTTAACAAAAAGGAACAGTAATATACTCGCATTTTTCATTTTTTTCAATTTTTTTTTCATTTTTCTTTCACTTTTCTTTTATTTAAGTAGAATTTTTAATAGATTTTCAAACTTATTTTCTATCATTTTATTTCCATATCTACGAAGAACGACCTGTTTATTATGTTCTTTTATAGATATGTATTCTTTTTTATGAAATAAAAGTTGAGTGACTTTTTCTAAAAATGCTGGCGAGTATTTATCTTCTGGGAATAAAATATATTGCAATTTATTTTCAAAATCTAAATGTTCGCCTACAACTTCGTAAAAGACATTTTTTGGATAATAACAGCTACAAATGATAGGGATTCCACAAGCACTTGATTCTATAATAGGAAGACCACGCCCTTCAGTTTCACTAGGAAACAATACAATATCAGCTAATCTATAAATTTTTTCTATAGACAAATGGTTTAATTTGTTTTCAACTAATGCAGGATGATCTTCTGTGCCAACAGAAAAAGCAATGAAAATTCTATTTGCTAACTCCAAATCTACAGATTCACACAAATTTTTATATGCATCTAATACAATATTTAGATCGGTTTGATGTTCTATAGGAACTGGACCTGTAATATGAACTACTAATTGATATTCTGGATCACTTTTGAAGACCGAAAGAAACTTATCAAATTTAAACAACTCTGCAAGCATTTCAAAATTCTTTTCAATTCTTTTTCTTCCAACAACTCTAGTTGGTTGTAATAAATAAATAGTTTTCGTTGTTGTAATATCAAGAGTTAAGTTATCAGAAAAACCACATACAACTGGTTTTTGGCATTGCATCCAATCTGCGAGTTGTGCAATATGTTTCTTTATATTAACAGGGCTTATTAACGGTTTTCCATCTGATAAAATATAAGCCATTGTCTTTCTTATTTGCTTTTGATCTTCTATTGAAAACTCTTCAAAAAAGTTATCTGAAACCGAAGTTTCTAATTCATGAACTAAATTTTCATCAAAGGCATATTCTTTTTTAAGTGTGTCTGATTGTAAACTATTTATATTTACTTGCAACCACTTTTCTCCATTCCAAGGATATAGCTTTGTAAATAAGTTGAAAAATGACTTATTTGACATATTCCTAAAGAAATAATCTCTCGGTCCAATTTCTCCATCTTTTCTTTTTTCAGCAGGTTTTCCGCCTTCCCAATAATAATCGTGATTTGAGCTTAATACGAAGGTGTCCAATAATTCTGAGACAATAACTAGGGATAAGGCTAATGCTACATTGCCAGGGTTAGACATGCAATTAACAGGAATTATTAGTTTTATATCATTTTTTATTAAATAATTGGCAATTTTAGTAGAAAATAATTCGACATCTTTCCATAAGTCTTTAGCTACATTATCAGAAATTTTTCCTTCAGGCATATCATTAAAAAATAATTTATCAAAAGTTTTTCCTCCAAACCATTTTTCCCAACCATTTATACCGTCTATAGAATGCCTGCTCCACCTATCTTCCAGAACAATATCAGCTTCTTTATAAAAATCACCTGCAATCATAGAAACTTTAAAATCTTTTTCTCCACTTATTTTTTCCAGAGCTTTTGCATATTTAGCAATCTCAATAGAGACTCCATCTATACCAAAGTCAAAGGTTATAAATGCAATATCTTTCCCCATTAAATTTTTGATATTATGATTATTGCAAGGTTGAGATTCTTTGTTTTTTATACTATCTAATAATGAAGAAATATCGTCCCAATTGTCGATATTATTATCATTGAAAAAACTTTGTAAATTTACCATAAAAACACCTACCCTTTAGCAATTGCAAGCATCGTTTCAGAATGAGTTGTTGCCTCTTTAATTTCATCTACAATTTCTGATATATCAGAAACATTTAATCCTAATTCAGTCCAAATCATTCTATCACAATATGGAGTAGATTCGCCATAGTCTCCTAGTTTTTCAGTTACACAAATATACTTTGCAATATGACAAAGGTTTACCAAGTCTTGATTATCTTGAGCTTTTTCAGGGTTTGCATGATATGTTATAACATCGACAATAGGAGGGGGTAGTTTCCATTTTTCTGCAAGCCATCCACCAACTTCAGCATAGTCAGTTCCCATAACCTCTTTCTGAGCCTCAACAAGTGAGATTCCTTTATTTTGAGCAACTCTAATTGATAAGATAAATTTGATGTGGAAAAATTGTTCAAAAGTTATAACTCCAATTCCATGCACTAGTCCAGCCAAGTGCAACATGTCTTCAGTCAACATTCTTCCAATGGAGCCTTTTACTCTTTTATAAATAACATTCATTGCAATTCCAACACAAATAGAATGTTTCCAAAATTCATCCTGTTTAAAGTTACTTCTCTCATTAATATCAAAGACTGTTGCAATTGAAGTTGTCAGAGCAATGTTTTTTACAGCCATAAACCCTAACAATGCAGTAGCTTGTGAAATGGATATGATTTCCTGAGGTAATGCATAAAGAGCAGAATTAATTGTTTTTAAAATTTTTGTCATCATTGCAGGGTCATCATTCATTATAGAAGCAACATTTTCTGCATTAATATTCTGATCCTCTAAAGCTTTATTTAGTCTTATTATAACATTTGGTAGTGTTGGAAGATTCTTGACCCTTCCCAACTCCTCTAATATTTCTTCTTTACCCATTGTTTTATTCTCCTTTTCAAATTATATATTTATATATAATTAATATAAACCACTTTATAGGATAATTCAAATAAAATTATAAATAAATACGAAAAAAGAACTCAATTAAGAAAATTTTATAGTATAGGGTTATGGAAAAGTGTTTTATAAGTAATGGATTTAGTAACATATCAGCCCTCACACTTAATAAAATAAAAAGTCCAAATTGAATTCCGTAGTTAATTC
>JAOZMT010000033.1 GCA_029934175.1 Victivallales bacterium
ATAAAATTGCTGCTTGGTGTGAACGACGATTAATAAGAGATATTTATGATATTTATTTTATCTTTTCTATATTACAAGAAAAACCTAATTTAGATGTATTGAAAAAACGGTTCAGTAATTTATCAATAAATAAAGGGAAAAAATGCTCTATTACGATTCAACAATTCTCAGATGAAATAACTAAATTTGTGCATAAATTAACACAAAAAGATATAAATTCAGAGTTAGAAGGTTACATAGATAAAACTCAACTTATGGGAGTTGAATTTTTATTTAGAAGTTCTATTGCAAATTTAATAGCTCATTTATCTACTAGCAATGTATAAAGAAGTATTTAAAAATTATTCGCAATATTACGATTTATTGTATCAAGATAAAGATTATAGTGCAGAATCTGAATTTATACACTCTTTAATTCAGAAGTTTGCGAATAACGCAAAAACGATTCTTGATTTAGGTTGTGGAACTGGGAAGCATGATATTTTATTATCTGAAAAAGGATATGATGTAACAGGCGTTGACCTTTCTGAAACAATGTTACAAGTTGCAAATAAAAGTGCGAAGAGTGCAGAATCTAATAATGAATTTATCCTTGGCGATGTTAGAACGATTAATTTGAATAAAAAATATGATGTTATTATTTCTTTGTTTCACGTAGCCAATTATCAAAATACAAATGAAGATATTTTGAATTATTTTGCTACTGCTGAAAAGCATTTGAACAAAGGAGGTTTATTCATTTTTGATTTCTGGTACGGACCAGGAGTCCTGACTGATTTCCCAACAATAAGAGAGAAAATATTTGAGAACGATGACATAATGATAACTCGAATTTCAAAACCTGAAATGTTTCCAAATGAAAACATTGTAAAAGTAAATTTTGAAGTAACTATTAATGATAAAAAAACAAAAAGTATTACTCCAATAAATGAAACTCATCTGATGCGATATTTGTTTCTCCCTGAAATTATATCTTTTGCTGCAGATAAACACTTTTCACTCCTAGATTCCTTCGAGTGGATGAGTGATAAGGAATTGAGTTTTGATAGTTGGAATGGTGTTGTAATTCTAAAAAAAGGATGTTAAAAATGGCAGATAATAAAAATGATAATTCAAATTTTTTAAAACGCGATATATCAGATGTTTTGGTACATCTTTCTCGTTTGAACTTTATACCTAAAACAGTGATTGATATTGGGGTTGCAAGCGGGACTCCTACTCTGTATGATGCTTTCCCTAACTCTTTCTTTTTCCTAATAGAACCTCTGAAGGAATTTGAACCTAAGATTAACCAGATCCTTAGTCATTATAATGGAGAGGCTATTTATGCAGCGGCAAACTCTACAGATGGTGAGATTTCAATAAATGTACATTTAGACCATTTAGAAGATTCTTCTCTACTGAATGAAGAAATGGGTGATGAATTTGATGGAATTCAGCGTAGTGTTCCTAGTGTGAAACTTGATACATTATTAGAAAACCGTAAACTCAAGCCTCCTTATTTACTCAAAATAGATGCTCAAGGTGCTGAAACTGATATTCTTGCGGGCTCCGTAGAAGCATTAAAATTAACAGAGGTTGTTATTCTTGAAACTTCTATGTTCGGGTTTATGAAGTCTTGCCCACAATTTTATGATATTATCTATTTAATGAAAAACAAAGGTTTTGTAGTCTATGACATCTTCTCTGGGCATACAAGACCCTTAGACGGAACCCTTGGGCAAGTTGATATGGTTTTTGTAAAGGAAAACGGAAAATTTAGAAAATCTCACTCTTACGCAACTCCAGAACAATGGAATGAAATAGTCTCAAAATGAAAAAAGTCTGCATAATACATTCAGAAGGTAATATTAATAATAATCCCAATCTATTGGGGATTGTTGATATTATGTCGAAAGAGGGTTATTATATAGATATTTTTTCTAGGAAAAGTCCTCTTTTTGAACAAAAATGCCCTATAAAAAATACTACGCTCTATTTGGCTGAATATAATGATTTTAGTTCTGCGATAAAAGAATTTTCAAATGATTATTCAACCCCTTATTTATGCATAATAGGCATTGATGAAGCTATTATTGAAGCTAATGAAATGGCAAAATATCAAAACACTCCTCTGGGTTTTATCTCTTATGAAATTACTTTTGATGATGAGTTGAGCGATTTTGCAAAAAAAGAGAAACTGAAGGAAATCGAGGCATGTAAAAATATCGACTTTGCAATAGTTCAAGATGAAGTTAGAGGTTTGCATCTATCCGAACAAAATAAAATACCCATAGAAAAATTTATTTATATTCCTGTTGCAGGCGGAAACACTTATAAAAGAGTGCAAAATAAATATTTACATCAAAAATTAAATATTGATTTTAATAAAAAAATAGCGATTCTTATTGGAAGTATCAGTGAATGGTCAATTTCTGACCAAATTTTGAATGATATTGAGAAATGGCCAAATAATTGGGTTCTCGTTTTGCATAATAGATATGGAAAGTCTAATATGAATCAAAAATATATTAATTTCGCCTCTAAAAGCGAAAAAATATTTATTTCAGAAGAACAAACAGAATCCCCTTTTGAGCTACATAAAATTCTAAACTCTGCAGATGTAGGTTTAGCTTTTTATATTCCTAATGAGAAAATAAGATATTTAGGTAAAAATATTTTTTATATAGGATTGGCTTCAGGCAAAATATCGACCTATTTATCTAATGACTTACCGGTGTTAATTAATTATTCAGAGCCTTTTGCCTCTCTCAATAAGCAATATAAATTTGGTGAAGTTATTAATAAATATAGTGAAATATCAGAGTTTTTACAAAAAATCGAAAAGTCAGAGTATAACTGTATTCACTTCTTTAATGAAAAATTAAACCTATCAAAAACAATAATACCTCTGCTGGAGGTATTGAAAAATTATGAGTAATATTTTATTCTCAATTATTTCTGTTTGCTTTAATGAAGAAAAACATATAGGGGAAACCTGTGAATCTGTAGTTAAACAAAAATTTAAGAACTTTGAATGGATTGTGATTGATGGGGAATCAACAGATAATTCTATTGATATATTGAATAATTATCAAAAGTATATAGATATTTTTATTTCTGAAAAAGATGACGGAATTTATGATGCTATGAATAAAGGAATTTCTCTTGCAAAAGGAGAGTTTCTTATTTTATTAAATGGTGGCGATTTTTTTTGTGATAAAAGAGTGTTACAAGGAGTTGCAAAATATATTTCAGAAACTAATAAGTCTTATGATATTTATCATGGAGATGTAATTTTACTTGATGATAATGCTGATAAAACGATTTGCTATGCGAACTTCGCAAAAAATAAGAATATTGACATAAAACACTTTTTAAAAGGCAATGGTATTCCGCATCAAGGAGCATTTATAAAAAAAAAATTATTTGATAGTATTGGGAACTATGATACTAGTTATAAAATAACTGGTGATTTTGATTGGTGGGTTAGGGCTATATGTATTAATAAAGCAAAACCATATTACCTAGATACTTTAATTGCAAAAATCACTTATGGGGGAATTTCAACCATATCAGCATCAAAAATAATAAAAGATGAATTAAAAAAATCATTAAAATCGCACGGTTTCAAAAAAATATAGATAGATGAATAATCATATTAAAGAAATTGCATAGATATAACTTTTTTTAATGAAGAACTAAGATTTCAATTAGCCAATGAATTGAATAAAAAAAAGAAGCATTCGTTTTTTCGAAACAACAAATATAACAACTAAAATATGGAGAGGCTATGAATTATTGTTTTTTCAATTGATGCTTTTGGCATTTTTGATAATGAGAGATCTACAATAAATTTTGGAGAGTCTGATTTACTTATAGTGATGGGTATGCAAGAAGTCTTGTAAATCAAGGTCATAATGTCACTATATTAGTTAGGGAAACAACTATTCAGCTTGAAGAGATAGCTTGTTATAAAAGTATCAATTTATATAACATTACACCCACAATGTCAGTCGATAGTTACATTCAAATATTTAACGAACTTTCTACAGAAATTATCATATCCCATGATTCTCATTCTGCGCATAATGGAAGAATAATACGAGCTACAAATCTTTCAAAACGCAAATCTTTTCAATTTATATTCAGTGGTATTGAATTAACAGATCAACATTTACCATGGTTCTTAAGAAGCAAAGCAAGTTTATAATCATAATTTTTTATATTCAATGAGATATGTAGATGGTATATTTGTTCAAACAGAAAAACAATCTAATATGCTGAAAAGTCTTTTTCAAAGAAAGGCAAGTATTTTAAGTAATCCAATAACTTTTTGGGAAGCATTTAAAACAGAAGAATATAAGGACTCTTTATCTAGAGATTATGTGCTTTGGATAGGAAGAACAGAATTTAATGGAAAACGCCCATTGCGTTGTTTAGAACTTGCTAGAAGACTCCCACATATTAAATTTTTAATGCTTTTAAATAACTCAGATAATGAAATGTTTGAAGATATTTTGAGAAATAAAACTGAAAATATAACAGTTATAGAAAGAATATCAGATAATCAGATGGAGTCTATTTATCAAAAAGCAAAAGCATTTATATCAACAAGCTTATTTGAAGGTATGCCAAATGCTTTTTTGCAAGCTGAAGTCTTTGAGGTTCCTATTTTAAGTTTAGATGTTGCTCCTGATAAAATGTGCTCAAAATGGAATGCTATTTTTTGTGCAAATGGGTCTATGGATTTATTAGTTAGCATGCTAAACAAAATATTAGTTGATAAGTCATTAAATAAAAAATATGTTGAAAATATGATTTTTTTCCTTAAAAAAAATCACAATAATTAGGATGTTTTTAGGAACAACTGAAATTCTTGCACAGTTCGCAAGTTATGATAAACGAATTGTTCTTTTCAAAAATAAATCAAATCTTGGTCTAACAAAATCACTAAATATTGCGTTAGATATTGCTAAAGGTAAATATATTGCTAGGCAAGATGCAGATGATATTTCAGATGTCAATAGATTTCAAAAACAAGTTGAATATTTAAAGCAACATCCTGATGTCGTTTTACTCGGAACGCAACTTTATCATTTAAAGAATAATGTCAAAGAAGTCGTATCGATATTGCCGCTTAAAAATGAAGAACTTAGATTTCTATTAGCAAACGAATCAAATTGTTTTTGTCATGGAAGTGTAATGTTTAATAGAAAAATTGCATTAATCGCAAACAAATATTCTGAAAAATTCAAAGTAGCACAAGATTACGAGTTTTGGACAAAATTAATGGAATATGGAGAAATTGCGAACCTTGCAGGTTTTCTATATAAATGGCGAGTTCATCCTACTCAAGTAACTTCTGTCAGCTGGAATGAACAACAAATAATGGGTGATAATATACAAAAAAAAATATTTTTTACATCGTTTACTCCTAATATAACTAAAGAATTTGCACACTTCGCAGATGACACTACTTTGACTCTTTTCCCTCGTGCGAAGTATGCAAGACAGTTTTTGAAACAATGGCAAAATACTTATCCTAACTTAAATTTTCAATGGTATGATGATAGTAATAAAGCATCAATTGATGATATTGAGACAGTATCATTAGAGCAAGCTAAAAAATGTGATTATGTTATTATTACAGCAGATTATGAAGTTACAAAAATTATAAATCGAGCAAAAAAACTATTTGCTAATAATTTTTTTTTATATGCAAGTGAAACAGTAGGAGATTATTTTAAATAATGAATGTTTTAATTTTACTCGGAGGAAAAGTTTTCTCTGGTGCAGAGATAACAACTCTGCGATTTGTGCAACAATTTCCAAAAGATTGGAATATTAAAGTTTGTTCGTCGATTAGTCCAGGTATTGAAAGAATAAAAAATATGGGCTTTGATATTGTTGAATGGGAAAATGAATCTGCAAAAGATGATATTTTAATCCGAGCGAGTCATTTTATTTCAGAACCTGAAATAACTAATGAATTTGCGAAATGTGCAAGAATTAAATTAGATAATATTCTTTTAGATTTTAAACCTAATTGTGTAATTACATCTATGTTTCCTATTGCGATGTTAGCACTTCCTGTTTTGAAGAAATATAATACATCATTAATCGTTCATCATCAATTAATGTATAAAGATATTCCAAGTCATCCTATCATTAAACCTATAGAAAAAGTTGCGAACTATGCAAATATTATTATTACAACATCAGATGCTGTTAAAAAGCCTTTAACAAAAAGCAAAATTTTCAATACAAAAACAATTTATGCAGGAATTGATTATAATAAATATGAGCAGTATGATAAAAATTCTCAAGAAGGACGAATATTAGCTTTAGGAACTTGGTTGCCTCTTAAAGGACTTGAAGATTTAATTGAAGCCATTGATTTGTTAGATAATAAAAACTTAGACTTTAAATTAGAAATAGCTGGACCTTTAGATAGTTATTCTGCGGAGTATGCAGATAAAATAAGAGAACTTAGTAAAAATTTAGTATCAAAAAAACTGATTGAATTTACAGGTAAAACAGAAAATTCTTTAAAAAATTATTCAAAAGCATCGATGTTTATTCTTTCATCTTCTGGACCAGATGCTTTTCCTACAGTAACTTTAGAAGCAATGGCAATGGGACTTCCTGTTATTGCAACAAATACTGGTGGCGCAATAGAACAAGTAGATGACGGAATAACAGGTTTTATTATTCCACCTAAAAATCCACGAGCTATTGCCGAGAAAATAGAATATCTTTTGAAAAATAAAGAACTCGCACTTGAAATGGGAAAAAAAGGACAAGAACAAGCAAAAAAATTATTTAATCTAAAGAAACAAGTTGAAATTTTTATTGAAGTTATAAAAAAAATTTAAAGTATGTTTTAAATTTATGTTAAAAAACTGCGAACTGTGCAAATAAAATATTTGCACAACTCGCAAAGAATGCTTTTTATCTTCTAAGATATTTAGCCATTTTATAAAAATCCACATTGATGGAAAAGGACATTTTCATGCACTTTTCTATCAATGTGGATTTTTTTGTTATAAGGAATAAATTAAAAAAAATGGATTTTACATTAGCGTTTATTTGCAATATATGAAAATAAGTGCTAATGTAAATGTATTATGAAAAAAATATTATATATAGCAAAAAAATAGAAGAGTTTAAGACTCTACAAGAAGGAGTTTTTTCGGTAAGTGATTTAAAAAGTATCATTTCATCTAAAAATACATCTGAGTTTTATAGAGTTCTATCTGAATTGGTGGCAGCTGATATTATTGAAAAATTTTGTCGTAATTATTATGTCACAAATAAGTTCAATTTATTAGTATTGAGTCAAAGAATTACACAAGAATCTTATATAAGTTTTGGAACTATTTTACCCAAAGAATTATTGATAGGTTCCGTTCCTGAATTTCGTGTGCAAGCTGTCCGAAAAGGATTAACTAGAAAGTATAGTAATGATAAATATTTTGTAGAACAACTTCAAATTAAAGATGAATTATTTATGGGATTTAATAAAATAAATGGTATTAATATGGCAACTCCAGAAAAAGCATTTATAGATACCTTATATTATTATCAGAAAGGGGTTCGTTTTAGTTTTGATATTTATTCTGATATTGATACAGAAAGCTTAAATAAAAATTTAATTAAAAAATACTTGAGACAATATAATTCAAAATTTCAAGTATTTGTAAAAGGAGTGGTTAATGGATAATATTAATTCAAAAGAGGCTTTGCTTTCTTATTTAATAACTTTGATAGCAGAAGAGTTTAAAGAATCTGCAATTCTTAAAGGGTGTGTTCAAAAATCGTTGCTAAACTCTTCTAATCTATAAATTTGACTTATTGATTTATTTCTTTTAAAAATTCTGCATTTTCTATCCATTTCTTTCTTTGCATTTCCCAATATTCATCATACCAGTCATTTGCTTTTAACATTCTCAATGCCAAAATATTTGGGACATTATTTGGATGCCACCAGGGATTTTTAATCTAACTTGAACAATATGTCGATGTCCACTTTCAACCTCTCCACTTGCAGTACTCCATCCATTTTCTCTGTATTTTGCATATTCAATAGAGTCTTTGTTATGTTCAAAATAATTAGCCTCTCTAATTACTATTTCGGGCTTGTTCTTAATGCCGAGCAATGTATCTATATTGTCTTCCCTCAATTAAATAAATTTAGAATACCATTTATAGCTTCCTCTTCTGAACTTTTATTTTTCTTTTCATCTTTCTTAGTTTTATTCTTAGTTTTCTTAGAATCCTTTTTATTGCCAAATAAACCATTTAGTAAATCGTTAACTACAGGTTTTAGCTTTTCATTGCCTTTAATTTCTTTATTTATAGCATTTGAGAGAAAGCCACTTGCTAATGCTTTTGTATTTTGAATAGCATATTTATTCATCGCTTCAGACCATATATCTGAATTTTTTGCATTACCTTCAATATGAATAGGAGGCATTTTTTTCATATTATTATCCATTGTTTCAAATAAACCTGCCTTGCGAATTAACTTCATTTTTTTAGCTTTTTTTTCTGAAAAAATAGGATAAATATTTAAATTAGTATACATCTCATCATATAAAACTTGCGAACCTTGCAGAAGTATTCTTATTTTAGGGCTATCATTACCAAAATGTGCGATTTGTGCAACTCCATCTTTGAACGATGTGGTAGAAGTTACATTCCCTAACTTTTCTAAATCATCATCATCAACTTTTAATAATTTCATTATAGAATTCCATTTTTCAGGAACTTTGTCAAAGCCAAAATTTGCTATTTGCATATTAGTTTCACCATTCATATTTTTCAAGAAATCACTACTTTTTTCAGAACTTTTAATATTTAAATTTAAATTAGAGATAACCCCCTTAACTAAATTTTCATCAAAGTTTGAAAATGAATTATATATTGGCTGAATAGGAATAGTATTACCAGTTAAATTGAAATTATAAGCAGGATTTTGTGCTAAATAATCAAAGTTCCCTTTTAATTTAATTGCTCCTTTGTTTAATAAAGCATCAAAATTAAGAATAGAAAAATTGCCATTTTTTAAGTTAATATCTGTTATTATATTGTCAATTTCTAATTGTTTATATATTATTTTTTTAAATTGTCCATTGACAGCTAATGATTTTAAAGTTTCGCTAGATGGAATTGTTTTCTCTTGCTTAGATGGTTGATTCTTTGAGTCTGTTTTCTTTTCTGATTTATTTTCCTTTTTGTAACTTTGCCAAATAGAACTCAATTGGTCAGGGTAAATAGTATCATTTGAACTAATATTAATTTGCGATTTATGCAACTTCATTGTTGGATCAATATTTCCAGTAACCTTTAACTTTGCCAATAAATTGTTAGAATTTGATAATTTTATTTCTGTTGATTTGATGGCAATAGTTTTATCTTTGGATGAAGAAGATTCAATTTGTATATTTAGTGGGAACTTAATATATCCTTTGTTTTCAAGCTTAAAGTCTTCTATATTTGCAATAAGATTAGTCTGTTCAGTTAATATAGAAAAATTATTTTTTGTTGTTATATTTGACTCAAAGTTCAAATTCCCAATAAAATTAGATTTATTCCCACATTGCGACTTAAGCAAACTGCTAAGAATAGGAGAATTTTTTAACTTACCATTTATAGTCAAATTACTATCTTTGTTATTAAGATTAAAATCTCCATATACTTTAAGCTTAATATCTTCACTATTTTGGTGTTGTTCATTAAATTCAAAGTTATTTATTAAAAGAATATCATTATTAATTGTAACATCATTTACACATTGCAAAAAAGTTTTATCAATAGCAATATCATTCCAAAAGCCTTTATTTATTGCGACTTGTGCAGTGGAATTCGCAGATTTAAGTTTAAAATTACTATCTAAACTCCCTGTAAAGTCAGATTTGATTTGTAGATTACAATTTTTAAATCCTTGAAACTTTTCAATATCTAAATCCGAATTTAAATCAACGACTATTTTTTTTGAATTAATATTATATTTGATATTAAATAATAGAGATTTTATATCTGCTAAAGGAAGTTTTGTTTGTGGAATAAATTGGTTTATGCTTTTTAAATTTAAATTATTAATTTTCCCTTGTAAATTGATATCAGAAAATTGATTCCAATTATTAATATCTTTATGTGGAATAACTGTTTTTTCTGGAAGTTGTAGACTAATATTTGTCTTTTTGCGATCTGTGCAATTTAAAGAAAATTTATTTATAACGAGTTTTTCTTTCATATCAATATCATAATTTAAATCAATATTAAGTGGTGGTGATTTTTTTAAATTCAATATTGTTGAGCTTAATGAAAAGTCATTAACAGACAGAGTGCCTTTACTTAAAATATCCTTATTGTTGTTAGATATTTGAACAGAACCATCATAACCTATTTTTGTATTTCCAAAATCATAGTCCCCTACTAATTTTCCAAAAATATTTAGAATTTTAGATGATTTAATAACAAGTTTAACTTTTAAATCAGATGCAGAAAAATCTTCTTTTAAAGAACCTGTAATATTTAAACCTGAACCTATTTTATTTTCATACTTTTCAACAATTTGCACAGATCGCAAATTATAAGAATCTTGTTCAGATAGGATAGAACCACCAACTTCAAATGCTCGTTTTTCTAAGGATATTTTATCGGCATATCCAGAATTAAAATTCAATTTGCTTTGAAAATCTAAATTTTTCATTAACAAAAGTTCTGATAAATTTCCATTAGCTGATAGTTCAAACGATCCATTTGCATTATGAAATTTATTGAATTTTTTAATTACAATATCACTTTTTATATTAAACTTAAATGGCTGATTGATTTCAATATGCGATAAGTCTAAATTGAAATTTTTAATAGAAAGATCAGATATAACTACACCTTTGATATCTTTTTCAATATAAGAAACATTGATATTATTCAAATGAATATTTGAAATATTGAAAGTTGGACTTTCAAATTCTTTTATATCTTTTTTTGCGACTTGTGCAGATTTGGGAGTAGTGGAAATAGTTTTTGTTTGTTTTATATTGATAATTTGAATATCAGCATTATCAAGAGATAATTCATTTATTTCAATTTTGTTATCAAATAAATAAGAAAAGATGTTATATTGTAAAGTTAGTTCTGTTAACTTGAGTGTTGTTAATTTATCTTTTACTACAACATTCTTTAATTTAAGACTAGACAAAGGAGAAAAAACAATCTCTCCTGCATCAATTTTTTTATTGATTTTAGTAGATATATTTGGTAAGACAAAGCCTTTTATAAAGCTTTCAGATGTTAAATAATAAAATGCACAAATCGCAAAAACAACCAAGAACGATGATGTTAATATCGCTATTTTCAAAAACCTTTTCATAAATACTCCTTTTGTTTAGTTAAAGCTAAACTATATCACAGTATTTATTATTATTCAATTTATTTCTTTTATTTTTTGAATATATTAATACTAACATTTCGGGATTCGATTTTAGAGAAAACAAGCAATGAAACTTGCGAAGCAAAAAGTAACGCAGGCATCTTGCCTGCAAAGTATCGTCAGGC
>JAOZMT010000034.1 GCA_029934175.1 Victivallales bacterium
TGGATTGTATTTTTCAAGCAATAATCCAAAATCCATTAATCCAAAAATCCTTTTCCCAAAACGGATTTATCTTTGCATTTTTCTATTATTCACTCAAGTATAAAGGTGTGAGTTCTGAAAAGTATATTTTTCAACCGTTCACAGTATAGCCAAAAATATCGAAACCAATAAAATTAAAAGTTTTTTATTATATTAACAATAGCTGTTGCAGCGATTCCTTCTCCACGCCCTGTAAAACCTAGTTTTTCAGTTGTTGTGGCTTTTATTGATATTCTATCTAAATCACATTTGAAAATATTAGCATAATTTTGTCTAATTAAATCAATATATTTTGACATTTTAGGCTTTTCTGCAATAATTATTGCATCCAAATTAATTAATGAATAATTTTTCAATTGAGTGTTTACTAAAATATGTTTTAGTAAATGTAAACTATTAGCATTTTTATATACATCATCAGTATCAGGAAAATGTTTGCCTATATCTCCTAAAGCAACCGCACCTAGCATTGCATCCATTATTGAATGAGTTAAAACATCAGCATCACTATGTCCATCTAATCCTTTACTATGTGGAATATCTACTCCACCAATAATTAATTTTCTTCCAATAATAAATTTATGAACATCAAAACCATTTCCTACTCTTGGATAATTATTTTTTAAGTTCATTTATATAATCTACCATGATATCACATGCTTCTGTTATATACATATCATAAAAAGTATCTTCTTCTTTTTTCTTATCTTCTTTTGATTTATCAGAAGAATTCTTGTCTTTTTTTGATTTATCAGTTTTTTTCTTAGTAGCTTTTCGCTTATCAGCTTCAGCTTTAAAATATTTTTTTTGTTTATCAAAAACTTCTTTATCTTCTAAATATTCAGCCCATCTAGTTTTTAAATTTAAAGATATTTTGTTTTTATCGATGATTTTTTTGTATGCCTTAATAGTATCTTTTAATAAAACAAATTTTTCATTTTTACTAACTCTCTGGCTTGATTTTTCTTTCAATGTGTTAATGATTTCATCAAGGTTATTGATGAAAATTTCATGACCAACTTCATCTATTGAACTCCAAGGTAATGCATGAGGCAATTGCCCTTCTCCTGTCTTCATCACATCATAATAGGAATTTAAAATTATATCAGATTCAACACCTTTAACTTGGGTAGATGAGCCATTAATTCTAAAAAACATTGCATTTGTATATTTTATAGAACCTGCATTAAATTGCATCCCAGTGCTGGCTAAAATTTGACTTATATCAAGAACTGTTTGAACAGATCCTTTGCCGTGCGTTCGCTCTCCACCAATAATAATACCTCGTTTATAATCTTTTATTGCACCTGCAAAAATTTCTGATGCAGAAGCGCTATTTTTATTTACCATAACCCCCAAAGGTCCTTCATATAAAATACTAGGATCTCTATCTTTATTTACTTTTATTTGACCATTTTGCTCTTTTACCTGAACAACTGGACCTTTATTTATAAATAGCCCTGTTAAAGTAATAGCTTCTAATAGACTTCCCCCACCATTATTTCTTAAATCAACAATGACTCCATCAATATTTTTTTCAGAAAATTCATTAAGAATTTTTCTAATATCTTTAGTTGAACTTTTATAGTCCTCTCCTTTTGCTCTAGCTTGGAAATCAATGTAAAATGAAGGTAAATCAATAATGCCAATACGCTTTTTAACTCCATTGATATTAACAGTTTTGATTTTTGATTGTGCTCCACTAGACTGTGATAAGTCAACAATATCTCTTTTTATTGAAACAATATGAGGTCGAGAGTTTGCGCCTTTTCCATGCGATGTGACTGTTAGTTTAACAATAGTTCCTTTCTTTCCACGAATATGTCTCACAACTTTATTCAAGGACATATTTACAATATTTACAGGTTCTTCATCTCCTTGTGCCACTGCAATAATTCTATCTTTCTCCTTTAACTCGCCACCTTTTTCTGCAGGACCACCTAAAATAAGTTCTACTATTTCAGTATAACCATCTTTGCTTGTCAGCATAGCTCCAATTCCGCCAAGAGATAATTGCATATGAATATTAAAATCTTCCTCAGATGCTGGAGACATATATGCTGAGTGTGGATCAATAGTTTTGGCATGACTTGTTAAATAAAATTCTAAAATATCAAATCGTTCTAAATTTTGATATGCTTTTGATATGCTTTCAATAGATTTAATGACTTTTTCTTTAGGTGTTTTTTCCTTTTCTTTTAATTCATCTTCCTCGTCGTCTTCCACTCCGTTCTCTTTATCAAGTTTATCAGCTTTCTTCAAAATTTCAATACTTAAATACTCATTTTTAATTCTTTTACGCCATAATTCTTTTAATCCATTAATATCATTTACTCGTTCAATTTTCCTTCTCTTGAAAACATAATACTCATCTTTCGTAAAATCTATTTTCTCCTCTGCATATTTCAGCGAATAATATTTAAACTCATCAATTCTTTTTAAGAAAAATTCAAAAACTTCAAATGCAAAACTTGAATCACCTTTTTTAAGTTGATCATCTATTTTTGTTTTATTTGTAGCAAATCGTTCTATATCTTCTTTAGATAAATAGATTTTCATCGGATCTAATGTATCAAAGAATTTATTAAATATTTTTTCAGAACTTTTATCATCTAAATCTTCTTTGAGATATAATTGACTTGAAAACGCCGTAGCAGCTATATTTGTAATTATATTGAATTTAAATTGTTCTTTGAAAAGATCTTTACTTTGAGCATAATTGCTACTCGGTAAGAAGAATAAAATTGTAATGACTAGTGAAATTATAAAATGCATGCTACCTCGGTATATTATTTTTTATGATTGTAATATTTTTATGTTAAAATAAAAAACATCTTAAAGAATAATCTTTAAGATGTTTTTTTATAAAGTTATTAAGCTGTTATTATGCTAAATCTTTCAAGCGTTGTGATACATCTTTATATTTGATATCTGCACCATAAACATGTTTTAACATTTCTTTAGCTCTATCAATATTTCCTGCCTCTTGTGCAGCAACTCCACAATAGTATAATGCAGATATTTTTTCCTTATCCATAACAGGCATTTCTTTTATTGCTTTGTCAAAATGCTCAATAGATAAATCTTCTTGTCCACTTAAATGGAAACATCTTCCTAAATAAATAATAGAAGCTAATCGACGCTGAGGATTTCTTTGTGCTAACTGAAATTGTTCAAGAGCATCATCAACTTTTTCTATTTCAAAATAAATTAAACCTAAATTATAGCGTAATTGTAAATCATTAGGAAATAATTTAACACGAGCTTCTCCTCGTTCAAGTCTAAATGCAGTTTTTTCTTCTTCTACTTTAATAGCACTAGCACCTTTTCCATCTTCTTTAAGGGCTTTTATTTTTATATCAAATTTAGCAACTTCAGATTTTTCAATTAATGCATCAATAGCAGGGTCCATAGTGCCTGATAACCTAATAATCGCATTATATGCTTCAATTGCTTTATCATGCTCATCAAGTCTATAATAGAATTCTCCAAGTTTTCTTCTAATGTCAATAGTTTCACCACTTTCCTCAATTTGTGCAAGAAGTTTAGTAATCTCAATTTTGATATCTTCAATATTACGAATGATTTTTTCACCTTGTTGCTCGCCTTCTTGCTTGTCATCACCTTTACCTTTTTTAGCTACTTTTTCCTGCGTAGTGCCTTCTTCTTCCCAATCGTCTTTTTGCATTGTTGCAGAAGCTGCTGCGGCTCTTAATTCGCCCTGTAACTTTAAATCGTCTGGATGCATTCTTGTTAAAATTTGCATTATCTCAAGAATTTTACCACCTTCCTGTTCATGTTTATACACATCAACTAATTTTCTTAATAAAGTCTCATCTTTTTGATGATAATCGCGTAATGTTTCTAGTATTTCAATAGCTACAAATCCAGCTTTTGCATTAATCGCAGAATCTGATAAAAGATATGCACCCTGTAAATTATTTAAATTTAACGCTAAGATATCTTCTGCTACTTTCATTCCCTCTAAAGGCTTTTTCTTAACTAATGTTTTTCCTTTCATTAACTTAAATGAACTTTTTACACCTGCTATTGCCTTACCAATTCCCCCTAAGTCATTTGTTTTAAGAACTTCTTGTTCCCTTAAAAGCCTTCTTGCATCAGTAAAACTAGGATCTGCTTGAATTAAATTTTTAAGAATAGTAATAGCATATTCTCTATTGTTTTTTCTTAATACTTCTTCTGCTTTCTGTAGTGTAGAACGCAATCCAGATGATACTTCTTTTATTCCTTTAGGTTTCATAAAAACTCCTCTATTTTATATTAATATAATTTAAAAATTAAATACTTAACTATATAGAAATTAGCATAAAATAGGAATAGTTCAAGTTTATTATAAAAAAAATCAAAAAAATATTGATTTTTTTACTTTAAGTTGTATTATAATCATACTTTTTAATCAAAACAACAGGGAAAAAATGAAATTTCATATTATATTATTATCGATTCTTACATCTACTGGACTTATTGCAGAAGAAGAATCGTCACAAAAAAAAATTATAAATCAAATTAAAGATTTTTTAAAACCTACAAAGTTAGAAAAATCACATATTATAAAAGAATCTGCTCCATACTTAAAAGTTATTAAAGGTAGCAATAAAAGATCTACAATCATTTATAGATGTAAATATATAAAAGTAGATTCCTTAACAAATCCTATTGAAAGTATTATATCTTCTTCTGGTAGCGTTGAAAAGTCTGAAGCACAAAATATAATAACTGTAAATGATATTGATGAAAAAATAGAAGAAATTAAGAAGGTTATTTTAGCTATTGATGTGACCCAACCACAAATTCTCGTTGAGGCTAAAATTATTGAAGTTCAACTAAATAATGGGATGGAACGAGATATAAAATTAGAATACAATGAATTCGATGCACTAGAAGGACTTACTCATACACTTGGTGGGGAACTTGGAGCTCCTGCACAAAATCCTTTAACTTCGCAAGGTGGTGGTTTTGATTTTTTTCCTTACTCAAGTATTGATGAGGATGGTAGTTATAAACGCCTAAACCTGATGTTAAGATGGTTAGAAACAACAAGAAGTGCTAAAATTTTATCAGCTCCAAATATCATTGTAAACCTAAATACAAGAGCATCTATTGTTACAGGGGAAGATATTCCAATTATATCTAGTCAGTCAACAAATACATCCGTTTCAACATCTGCTGATTTTAGGCGAATTGGAGTCCAATTAAATGTTACACCGTTGGTGATAAATGAGGATTCTATTGAGCTACAAATTAATCCTGATGTAAGTTCTATTACAAGATTTTTCACGAATACTACAGGAGACACTTCTGTTAGCTATCCAGTGATATCTGTTAGAAACATTAATACAACTTTGACAATGAATGACGGAGAAGTTATAATGTTAGGAGGATTATATTCTAGTGAAGAAATAGATTCCATTCGTAAAACTCCTTTTTTAAGCGATTTGCCATTACTTGGACCACTTTTTTCATCAAAATTTACATCTGAAGTTAGAACTCAACTTATATTTATAGTTAAAGTATCAGTATTAAATGCAAACAAGGATAACGACAAAATTATTGGAGTAGACCCAGAAAAAGTTGCAGATAAGATGCATAAAATTGGTTCAACACTTCAAAAATCTAAAAAGATTTTTAATCCAAAAGAATTAGGAAAAGAATAAAATGATTTTTAGAATACGATTATTTTCACTTATTTTATTTCTATTATTCTCAACAAGTTGCAAAGATAGAAATAAAATATCATTACAAATAAATGCGAAGAGTGCAATGAATTATGTTCAGAAAATTGCACAAATCGCACCTAGATATTCTGGTCATCCCAATAATGCGAAATGTGCAAACTTAATTGCACAAATCGCAACTGCGAATGGTGCAGATGTGAAATTAGATAAATTTAACGCTCCAACTCCTTATGGAAAAGTTGAATTTCAAAATGTTATTGCTACAATAAAAGGTCAATCCGAAAAATTTATTATTATAGGTAGTCATTTTGATACTAAAAAAATAGATTCTATCCCTTTATTTCAAGGAGCTAACGATGGAGCTTCTAGCACAGGATTACTTCTTGAATTAATTAGGACTATTAACCGTTCTAAAATAAAACCATATTACTCTTTAAGATTTATTTTTTTTGATGGAGAAGAGTGTTTTTTGAAATATTCAAATAATGACGGATTGTATGGAAGTAGACACTATGCAACTATTATTAAAGAAGATAAATCTAGCGAACTGTGCAAAGGAGTTGTTATTTGTGATATGATTGGAGACAAAGAGTTAAAAATAACAGTCCCATCTGGTTGTGATGCTGGTTTAACAAAAGAATTGTTTGATGTAGCAAAACAAAATGGATATGGCAAATATTTTGCTTGGTCAAGTTTTGATATAATAGATGACCATACACCATTTAAAAAGATAGGATTACCTACAGTAAATTTAATAGATTTCAATTATGGAAAACACAATCGTTATTGGCACACAAAAGCAGATACAGTTGATAAATTAAGTGAAAAAAGTTTAAAAATCGTTGGTGATGTTGTTTTAGACTTTATTATTAATTTTGAATTTTAAATTTTGAATTTTGAATTATTTATTACACTAATTTTATTTATTTTACCTAATCACTAGTAATGCAAGTAAAGATTAAGACTCATAAAAAAACTCTTCCTAATTATTCTGCTCTTAATTATTCTGCTTAACAAGAAAGCATTTAATATTAAATTTCAAAAAGATTCTGTCAATCTTGAAAATCCTGTCTGAAAATTTATTGAATGCAAAGAACACAACTATTTTTTTGTGAAACTTAGTGTTTAACTTTATTTTCTCTGTGGTTAATTTTGAAGCTTTCTTATAATATGAGATTTTTTTAAAATAAACATTTGACTGCATCCATTTTTGTTATAATACCAATTTGTATATCACTGTCTTTATCAACTATTGCTACTATGGGGCTTTTTGATATATTTACTCCTGTTAAAATTTCACTCACACTTGCATTAGACTTTATCGATGGTAAAGTTCTCATACAATGTGATACGGTTAATACTTGCCATTTATCCTCTTCTAACTTATAAAAAGCATCATAAATACTAAAGAACCCAATCCATTTTGCATAAGTTTGATTATATATTGGAACTCGCGATACATTATTCTTCCGACAAAATTCTATGGCATCTATAATTTTCATATCTGCTTTTACATCGAACACAGTTTGTTTTTTGATGATAATATCATTAATGGTAAATTTATAAAAATCCAAAGATTTTTCAATAATACCTACCGCTTCAGAATCAATTATATTTTCAGCGGCACTTTCTCTTAATAAAAGTTTTAAATCAGAACTAGTATCATCTTTAAGATTTTGCGATTTATGCGAAATAAATTTATTCTCAATAATTTTTGTCCCAGCTGATAATATTTTTACAGGTAAAATAAGAATATAATATGATAAGTTTAAAATATGTGCAAATAAATAACACCTTTCATAAGGAGCTTGACGGAACCAATCTTTTGGGATTATTTCAATCATTAATAATAAAAATGTCATTATTATTGTTGTAATGAATATTGAAGACGAATCGGTAAATCCAAAAAAAGCAACAGCTTTTTTAGCACATAACGCACCACAAACAATACATATATTTGAACCCAATAAAATTGTAGCTAGCATATAGCGTGGATGACTAATAAAAAAATCAAGTATCATTGCTCGTTTTAATTTGCTTTCAACTCCTTGTCTAAGTCTAGCTTTGCGTAATGATACTAATCCAGTTTCCATGCCACCAAAAAAACCTTGTGCTATAATGAAAAATATTGCTAAAAATAAAAATATCATTTTTTAACTACCTTAAATTGTGAAACCATATTATTTTTACTTTTTGTGACTGTTATCAATATATTGTTGATTTGGAGTGAGTCTCCTAAAGTTGAAATTCTTCCTAGTTTTTCAGAAAAGAGACCATTTAAAGTGTGATTATTATTATTTTCAATAATTTTAATTTTTAGTAAATTTTCTAGCATAAAAAGTGGTATTGATCCATTTATAAACCATTCATTATCTTTGATTTCTTTTATATTCCAATCAGGTGTATCATATTCATCCTCTATTTCCCCTACAAGTTCCTCATAAATATCTTCTAAATCAATAATTCCTTGAATCCCTCCATATTCATCTGTTACAAGAGCAACTTTCATTTTCTTGTTTTTCATTGTTGCAAGTCCTTTTGTTAAGATGGTATTTTCGGGAATAAAGCAAACTTTTTGAATAATATCAGTATGCACCCAGTTTTTTTGCTCTGCTTTAGGAATAGATAAAAACCTTTTGGATAAAATCATTTCATTTGCATCATCAATATCGTTCTCCACAATAGGAAAATACTTTTGCTGAGTTTTCTTTATTAGATTTTTAATAGTTTTATAATCATCATTTTTATTTATAGTTAAAATATTAGTTCTTTGCAGCATAACTTTAGAGACTGTCTTCTCTCTTAAGGTCAAAGCATTGCGTAGTAGATTTATTTCTTTTTGAGATAGCGTTCCAGTGTTACCAGCAATGTTCAAATATGAATAATATTCCTTTTGAGATAGAGGTTTAGATTTTTTTCTACCCATTAAATCTAATAAAAATGATAAAAATACATTAATACAAAAGACTGCAGGAGATATAATTAAAGAAAAATAATATAATGGTAAAGCTATTTTTTCGGATAATTTTTCTGGAAATGCCAATGCTATTATCTTAGGAGTTATTTCACCTATAACCAATAATAATATAATAGATCCAACGCCAGATATAATCAATTTTCCTATTTGCGATATATGCAATGAATTAACTATTTCATCACTTACCATTGATAATCCGACATTAACAAACATATTACCTGATATTAAAACAATTAATGTTTTATTATATTTTTGCATTAACTTAGAAATATATTGAAATGGCTTATATGTTATATTATTTTTATATTCAAGCAATCTCGCTGTTGAAAGCGAAAAAAGTGCTGTTTCTGCTCCTGAAAAAAATGCAGATAATAATAAAAGTAATAATAAAAGTAAAATGTTTGTATAAATTAGCATATAATTGTTAATTGTTGGTTATTTTTCAATAAAGTGAATAAATTTAATTGTTTTGAAAGCATCAAACCAAGTAAAAAAAGCCTTCTGTAAATCCAATGTTTTTTTTGGAGTATTTCTATAAATTTTATTCCAGATCTCATTAAAATTATAAGAATCTAAAAATATAATAATAGGCTTTTTCATATTTTTTTTAATAAATGAATCAAGTTCTTTGAAATTATCTAAATTTATGGTGTTAATGAGTTCAAATAATTCGTTTAGCAAATCGAATGTTGTTGATTTATATAATACTAATTTTTCACCATTAAGAATTTTATTTATCTGTTGCCCTGTTCCAAAAGGAGTGCGGTCTGATATTCTTAAACTTGGATAAACAGTTGAGTCTTTGATTTCTCCTATAGCCCCGACTTTTCTCAAGGCTTGAAGAAAATAAAAATCTTCTCCAGCTGGATGTCTTTTCATACCTCCTGCTCTAATATAATCTTTTACAGTGCAAGTTATAGTTGAGCCTATAGAATGATATGCATAGGGTGAATTTATTCGTTTAAGTTCATTCACATAGAGATGCAAATATTGTTCATATTGCTCTATTGCTGAATCCATTTGAATGTTGCCTATTCGCCTATGATAAAAATTAAAGATAGCTCCCGCAAAATTTTTATTTTTTTGATAAAAATCATATCCTTTTTGTAAATAATTATTTTCAACTTCGGTATCTGCATCTAAGGAAAATAAAATTCCTCTTTCATCTAAATATTTCAATGCAATATCCATTCCTATTTTTCTTGCACTACCTACACCTGGTTTATTAATAATTTCATAACCTTCACTTGAGGCATCTATCCAAGATAAATTTATTTTTTTTTGAGTAGCAAATTGCGAGTTATGCAAAAGTGTAATAAGCTTTTGATTGTCATTAAAATCTTCTTTAGAACAATTTTGACTATTATTAATTACAATAATAATTAAAGTTTTTGATAATAACATTTCATTATTTAATGCTATAAACTTTAAAGTTTTTTCAATGTTAGTTAACTCTGCAAGAACTGGAATAATAATAGCTCCAGAATATTTTGTTCTTACTTCAAAGTTAGATTCTAGTTTATAAAAATTTTTATTTTTATTCAAATACTTATTCATTATAAATCCTCTATATATTTTAAATATATAAGAAAATAGCCCTTATGAAAATCATTCATAAAGGCTACTTTTATTACTTTTTTACTCTAAATTTATTTAAAGGTAGAGAGTTACACAAAATTCTTCACCTTGTTCTTCAAAATTTATACTTTTATCTATTTTTTTCACTTCATTACATACCATTGGAATTCCTCTTCCCAATTTATCAATATATCGCAAGTTTTCCATAAATTTCACGATAACAGGATTAATAGCATAAGAAACACCAGCCCTAATTTTGTCAACAGATATTGTATTTGGTAATCGACCAGGACTTTTAAATTCAATTCTATTATCAAATATGAAAATTCGTATTTGAGAACCTAATATGGAATAATTCCTATGAACAACAGCATTAACTAATAGTTCCCTAAAAACAATTGTTTTAAAGTTTTTTGATAATGCAACTCTTTTAGTTCCTTCAATTGTTGATGCTTCAGGAATTAAATTATTAATTAGTGCTACTGCTGTATCTACTTGAATATCTATTGTCCCATCTATAGTTTTTTTGTCTATTAACTCTGAATTTATCTCATTTCCTTTAAACATTGCCACTGTGATAGATGAATTAAATAATCTTCTTTGTGGATTAATACCAAATAATAAAAGACCTGCGACTGTGCATTGATTTTCACTAGTCATAATATCTGTATTTCTTAAAAGTATTAATTTTTCATTTTCACTTTCTGACAAAAAATCTATATCATACCTTTGAAAATATTTATCTATTTGAGTTAAATTTAAATCAGTCATTGATGTATAATCCACACCGTTTAAGTCATAATGAAAAAAACCAGATTGTTGATATAAACGCATTAATTCATCTTGTGAAGCAACTCTATTTGTAGAGCCTATTCTAATCAAATATTTATTATTTATTGTTTGGTAAGGTTTATTTTTTCCTTTTGCAATATTAATAACAATAATTTCTTTATCATCCAAAAGAACTTTTTCATAAATGGGAGTAATTGCAGGAATTATATTTTGTCTAGCTATATTCATAATCCATTCCTCATAATTAAATACTGAATCGACTCCTAAAATCTCTTTTTGGTCTCCAACTCCAATCATCAGAACTCCACCATAAGAATTGGAAAATGCTACAAATTCCTTTGCAATAGATTCTTTTTTTACATTTTTTTCTTTAAATTCTACAGCACTATTCTCACCTTGTGATATAATTTCTATTATTTTATTTTCATCCATTTTACTCACCTTTTT
>JAOZMT010000380.1 GCA_029934175.1 Victivallales bacterium
TGGCGCTCCGTTAAGAATACTTTATGTTTTAACATATCACACTTTTATGATTTTTCAATTAGGTTCTTGAATTTTGCAAAGTTTTTCTTTAGTAAATCCATTTCAAACATCTCTACATTATCAAGCACTTCTTGAGCCCATTTTTCTATGGTTTGCGACTTGTGCAATTTAGCTAAATCATAAACCTCTCGAGTCCAATCTTCTATTTCATTAATGATGAAAAGGTCGGATATTTTTTCCCAATTATCTAATTTTTCTGTTAATAATTCAAGTAATTCAGAATTGTCAATGTTGTTGACTTCTAATATTAAATCATCTTTTTTTGTTTCTAATTCTTGATGTTTAACATATTTCATTAGAACTTCAAATATTTCATTTTTACTAACAGGTTTTGTTAAATATTCATTGCATAAAGCTTTTAACTCTCTTTCTGTTTCTAACATTGCTGAAGCTGTAATAATTACTATCGGAATGTCTTTTAATCTTTCATCTGCTTTCATTATCTTTGCAACTTTATCGCCTGTCATAATTGGCATTTTAACATCTAAGAAAAGTATATCTGGAATTTCATTTTCAAGGGCATCTAAAACCTCTTGTCCATTTTTACACTCAGTAAATGAAAATGTGGGATATGCTAAATAATTTTTTAGTAAAGTTCGATTTAATGTAATATCATCAGCAATTAAAATTTTAGCATCTTGGAATAAAATATTTTCATAATCAATGCTTTTTGTAGTAGATGTCTTTGTCGCAGGGATATTTACATCACGAAGAACAACATTAAATATTGCACCACCACTCTCTCCATCTGTAATGAAAATTTCGCCATTCATCATTTTAATTAATCTTTCTGTAATTGCAAGTCCTAAACCAGTTCCACCATACGATGCATTGCTTTGCCCTTCTTGCTGCTCAAATGCTCCAAATATTTTATCCTTTTGACTATCTGGCACTCCAATCCCTGTATCTTCAACTGAAAAAATAAATTCCAAAGAACTTGTATCTTTTTTTGATATTTTCTTTCTGACAGATAATTTTATATATCCTCTTTCTGTAAATTTAATCGCATTGCCCACAAGATTAAGTAAGATTTGTCGTAATCTCATTTCATCTAATAAAAGAGAGTTTGGCAAGTCTTTATCTATATCTACAATAAAATCTAGATTTTTTTCTTTGATTTTTTGGTCAAATATTTGAATCATATCATTAAAAATATCGTGTGTATTGACAGGAGTGTATTCTAATGAAAATTTACCAGCTTCAACTTTCGATAAGTCCAATATATCGTTAATAAGTCTGAGTAAAGATTTTCCACTTGAATGAATAGCGTTTAAATATTTTTTTTCATGTGGGCTTGTGATAGAATCTTTTAATATTTCAGAAAAGCCTAGAATAGAATTCATAGGAGTGCGTATTTCGTGACTCATATTAGCCAAGAATTCACTTTTTGCTTTAGTCGCAGATTCTGCTGTTTTCCGTGCTTCGTGAAGTTCTTTTTCAAAAATTTTCCTTTCTGTAATATCATAAATAATCCAAACTCCACCATTTGTCTCAGGAGAATTTAACGCTTTACAACAAATATGACTCCAAAAAAGAGAGCCATCTTTTCTGCACAACTCGCAATCTACTGAAAAAGTTTCTCCTTGAAAAAAGGCATATCGGACCTTAGTTAAAATATCTTGATATTCTTCTTGTGTTTTAAATAGAACATTAATACTTTTATTGATTAGATCTCTTTCATTGTAACCTAACATCTCAAGCCATTTTGGATTTAATGTTTCCATCTTATCATTTCTAATAAGCGAAATTCCTGCCAAACTATTTTCTAAAATAATATTTTGAAGTAAGTTTACCTTTTGCAATTCCAATGATACCATTTGTGCTTCATTAGCTTTATCTTCTGCATTACAAATTGCTTCTTCTAAATTTTCATTTGTAATATCAACTTCTTGTTTTGCTAAACTTGTTTCATAAAGAGCTTGTTCTAACTGTTCTTCACCAGCTTTTAATTGTGTTATGTCAACGCCAACTGCTATAAAATGAGTAATTTTGTCGTTTTCTTTAATAGATGATATCGAAGTTTGCAACCAATACTCTTCGCCATTAGCTTTTTTGTTTAATAACTCACCTTTCCAAGTTTCTCCAGATAATATTGTCTCCCATAATTCTTTGTAAAAATTATTTGCAACTAATCTTTTAACTCTAAATTCTTTTGGTTTAACACCAATTAAGTCTTCTTGATTAAATCCTGTCGAATCTAAAAAAGTTTTATTTAAATATTCAACACGACCTTTTGTATTTGTAATAATAACACTAACAGGACTATTATCAAGAGCAGTAGATAATGTTGCAAGTCTTTTATCAACTACAGTTTTATGTCCTTGTGAAGAAAATTTGGAAAAAAGAATTGCAGCAATAACAGATAAAACGACAATTCCTATATATTGACCATACTGCGAGCCTGCTCCTAAAAGGTCAGGCAAATAGACAAGACTTCCTAGAGCAGCAAAGCCCAATAAAACTGTGATAAATTTTTTCAAAATAGTTATTTTTTCCCAGTGCTACCAAATCCACCAGCTCCACGAGCAGTATCAGAAAGTTCATCAACGCTAATTAATTCGACATCTGGGAGTTTATTGATAACCATTTGAGCTACTCGATCGCCCCGTTTAATCTCAAATTTTTCTTGACCAGCATTCATCATAATAATGCACACTTCGCCACGATAACCAGCATCAATTGTGCCTGGTGAATTTACAACCAATAATGAATGTTTGAATGATAAACCACTTCTAGGACGAATTTGTGCTTCATATCCAACAGGTAACTCTATACACATTCCCGTTGGAACTAAAACTGTTTTATTTAATTCTAGAGTAATATCTTCCTTAGATCTTAAATCATAAGCTGCATCATCGTGATGTGCTTTTTTAGGTGTTAATTCGTCACAGTTTTCTAACATTTTAATATTTATTTTCAATAAATTTTCCATTTTAATTCCTTTGTTTTTTAGCACTATCCGCAGATTACGCAGATTAACGCAGATTAATATTTAATTTTAATTTCTCTATTTATTAATATAATAACTTTTGTCT
>JAOZMT010000381.1 GCA_029934175.1 Victivallales bacterium
AGGAAAATACTATGAACTTAAATATTGAAGAATCGGCGTTAATTTTGATTGATATGCAGGAAAAATTAGTTCCTGCTATGAAATCTGATTATAAAATCATAAAAAAACAAAAATTATTATTAGAGTCAGCTAAAGAATTAAAATTGCCAGTTATTGTGACAGAGCAATATCCAAAGGGCTTAGGGAATACTATTACGGAATTATCTGAATGTTTAGATAATCCAATTATAATAGAAAAATCTTCTTTCTCATGCTTTGGAACAGAAGAGTTTGAACAAACTCTAAAAGCTAAAAATATTATAAATTTATTTTTGACTGGCATTGAAACTCATGTTTGTGTGTTACAGACTGCTTTAGATGCGATTTGTGCAGGTTATAATGTGTTTTTGATTGATGACGCTGTTTCATCAAGACATTCAAAAGATCGTAGAAGTGCTATAAATTTTATGAGACATCAAGATATGAATATATTGTCTGCAGAAGCTATTATTTTTATGCTAATGAAAACTTCTAAGCATCCTGCATTTAAAAATATATCTAAACTCTTGCGTTAAATTATGTGTGGTATTGTTGGCTTTACTAGTTTGAATAAAACTATTGATGATGGTATTTCAGCTAGAATGGAAAAGGCTGTCAAACAAATGGCTTTACGAGGTCCTGATGGGAATGGTATTCATCAAATTGAGAATACGCTTTTTGGACATTCAAGGCTTGCAATTCAAGACCCTAAAGCAGGTGCACAGCCGTGGGTTGATAATGAAACTAAAATTGCTGTTACATATAACGGTGAAATTTATAATTTTTGCGACTTACGCAAAACTTTAGAAGACAAAGGACATTCTTTTAGGACTTACTGTGATACAGAAGTTCTTGTGAAATCTTATCTTGAATGGGGTATGGAATGCGTTAAATATTTCAATGGATGTTTTGCATTTGCAATTTGCGATCCGTGCAAAAAAACTATTTTTGCGGCTAGAGATAGACTTGGAGTAAAACCTTTTTTCTTTTCAAAAACAGATGAAAACTTTATTTTTGCATCTGTTATTCCTGCAATCAAAATATTATCAAATAAAAAATACGATTATAATTTTCCTGCAATTTCACATTATTTAGGTTATGGTAAATTAGCTCTTGGTTCTTCAACATTATTTTCTGGAATAGATACTTTATCTCCAGGGCATTTTATCAAATTTAATTATCAAACAAATGATTTTTCTATAAATAGATATTGGCAACGACCTATACATAAGGAATGCGATAAAGAAGATGTTGATTTTGATGAGGCAGTAGCTAAAACAAAAGATTTAGTTGAAAAATCTATTAAATCACGACTGATTAGTGATGTTCCAGTTGGTGCTTTTTTAAGCGGTGGATTAGATTCTGCGATTGTTGCACACACAGTTAAAGATGATGTAAATATATCTCAATTTCCATTTTTTTGTGCAGGTAGTGATGAGGAAGAAACAAATGAATTTCAATATGCGAGACAAATGACAGATAAATTAAATATTGATTTAAATGAAATTAGAGTTCAACCAAGCGATTTCTCAAATAGTTGGGAGTTTTTAATATCGCAAAAAGGCTTACCGCTTTCTACACCAAATGAAATTTCTATTTACAATTTAGCTTTAAATTTACGAAAGAAATGCACTGTAACCTTAACAGGCGAAGGAGCAGATGAAATATTTGGCGGTTATGTCCAACCACATTTTTCAGCTTATGATTTTGATAGATCTGCAAGATGTGAAGAAGAAGTTGATGAACACTCTCCATTTTCAATGGCTATGATGTTGACTTACGGCAGAAGTTATTTTATAAATGATACAGACCATTATACTGCGACTTGTGCATGGATGAATTATAGTGATCGAGCTGCCATTTTTAATGACAAAGCATGGAACTTAGTGGAAGAGGATGCTAATTTATTTGAACATTATGAAGATTTTTTTGAGTCGTTAGAAGGTTGTTCGTCATTTGATAAAAGAATGCATCTTCATGCAGAGTTTAATTTAGAAAATTTGTTATCAAGAGTTGATAATTGCACAATGTCAGCATCAGTTGAGGCACGAGTTCCTTTTACAGATCACAGACTTGTTGAATATGCTTTTTCATTGCCAGATAAATTCAAAATGGATTGGATTGATGCTAAAGCCAAGAAAACAGGTTCAAAATTACCGACAATGGAAATAGACAGAAGAAATCTTCTTGAAACAAAGCGACTAATAAGAAATGCCTTTAAAAATGATTTGCCACAAGATATTATAAATAGAAAAAAAATGAGTTTCCCTTTGCCATTAACAAAATGGTTTTTTGGACCTTTATTCAAAGAAGTGCAGGAATTATGTATGGACTCTGAGTTTACAAGAGAATTTTTAGATATTAAAAAGATTGAACAAATGCTAGTTACCAAAAATTATAATATTTGGTTATTAGCAAATTTATGCAAATGGAGTGAAAGTATAAAATGAGAAAAGAATTACAAACAAGTGATAGCACATTTAAGACTATTATAGAAGGTAACGGGATGTATGTTGATAAGACAAAATACTTATATGACTTTATTGGACAACTAAATGGACAATTCTTTTTATCTCGACCGCGTCGTTTTGGGAAGTCTATGCTTTTATCGTCGTTGAAATCTATTTTTTCTGGAGATAAAGAATTGTTCAAAGGAACATATATTTATGATAAAGAATATGATTGGGCAAAATATCCCATAATCCATTTATCTATGAATAAGTTAGATACTGAATCTATTCAAACAATAAAAGAAAGCTTACTTGAAGAAATAGATACCATTGCAGAATTTTATTCTATAGAAAAATCTTTTATGTTTATATTAAAAAATAATTTCATAAAGAAGAAGACAATATATGAAATATCAAATCCTAGCATTAAATTCAACCAATTAATAAATAAATTACATGAAAAGTATGGAAAAGTTGTTATACTTATAGATGAATACGATAAACCTCTTTTGGATAATATTACAAATAAAGTTGAGTGTGAAAAAATAAGGTTACTACTCCAAGGGTTTTATGGTCAAATAAAAGCCAATATTGAATGCCTTCGTTTTACATTGCTAACAG
>JAOZMT010000382.1 GCA_029934175.1 Victivallales bacterium
AAGGCAATACACAAAAAGCTTATGAAGTAAAATATTCTAAAAAATCAATAAAATTAAAAAAATATAATTTCTTTAAAGAATGTTATCCTAATATCCCTTTATCTTTTATTGATTATGATGACATTAATGAATTAAATTTAGGAGAAGAAAATGAGTAATTTAGTTGGAGATGACATAGTTGCGAACAATGCAAATTGGACCTTTGGAGATAGTGTTTGTGAATCTTTTGATGACCATATAACAAAATCAGTTCCTTTATATAATCAAGGACATAATTTAATTGCACAACTCGCAGATTTCTTTTTAAGCGATAAATCTGTTTGCTACGATTTAGGATGTGCGACAGGTCAATTAATTGCACAACTCGCAAAACGCAACGAAAACAAGAATGTGAATTTCATAGGTATTGATTCTGAAAAAAATATGATTGCAAAGGCAAAAGAAAATTTAAAAGAATATAATAATATTGATTTACAAACATCATCTATTATGGATATTGATTTACAAAAATCTGATTTAGTTATCGCATACTATACTATGCAATTTATAAAGCCTAAAAACAGACAAATAATATTTGACAGAATATACAATTCTTTAAACTGGGGTGGAGCATTGATATTATTTGAAAAAGTTAGAGCTCCAGATGCTCGTTTTCAAGATATTACAACTGCTATTTATGCAGATTATAAATTTGACCAAGGGTTTACGACAAATGAAATATTTGCAAAATCCAAAAGTTTAAAAGGAGTATTAGAACCATTTTCTACCGAAGGAAATTTAGATTTAATGAAACGAGCTGGATTTATTGATATTATGTCAATAATGAAATATGTTTGTTTTGAAGGATTTGTGGCAATAAAATGAATAATGCTATATTTTTTGATCGTGATGGTGTTTTAAATATTGATCCAGGCTTTTTGCATAAACTTGAAGACTTAGTGTTTTATCCGACTGTTGTTGACACTCTTGCACAACTCGCAAAAACTGATTATAAAATCATTATTGTAACCAACCAAGCTGGGATTGCACGAGGATATTATTCTGAAGAAGAATATAAAGCCTTTGAAAAAGATTTTCTTGATGAACTTGCAAGATTATCTAATAATCAAATTAGAATTGATAAGGTGTATTATTGTCCACACCATGCGAAAGAAGGTATTGGAGAATATAAAAAGAATTGTATATGTCGCAAACCTGAAATTGGTATGCTTAAACAAGCTCAAAAAGATTTTGATATTGATTTTTCTAAATCTTTTATTGTCGGCGATAGATTAAGTGATATTCAAGCTGGAATAACAGCAGGTCTTACAACTGTTTTAGCAACTACTGGCTGCGGTGGTAAAGGAGCTATTGGTTTAGATTGTTCGCCTGATTGGAAAATCAATAATTTAGAAGAAGTTTTAAAAATAATTTAAGGAGAAAAATGAAATTAATTAAAAATAATTTTAAAGATGCTGTTTTACAGCTGATAAAATACACATCTACTGATATAAGCAAAGATGTGGAAAATGCTATTGTTGAAGCAAGAAATACTGAAGATAGTGATTCTGTTGCTCAAAAAACATTAGATCAAATTTTAGATAATATCCAACAAGCAAGAGTGGAAGCAAAACCTATTTGTCAAGATACTGGAACTTGTAATTTTTATGTGACAATGCCTATGAATATATCACAAAATAAAATTAAAAAAATCATAATATCAGCTGTTAAAGAAGCAACTGAAAAATCATATTTACGACCAAATTCGGTCAATTCTATAACTGGCAAAAACTCAGGCAATAATATTGGGGTTATGAGTCCTTATTTTTCGTTTGAAGAATGGGATAAAGATAAAATAGAAGTGCGACTTATGCTAAAAGGTGGCGGAAGTGAAAATGTATCAACTCAATACAAATTACCAAATGCAAGTTTAAATGCTGCTAGGGATTTAGATGGTGTTTATAAATGTGTTATAGATGCTGTTTTTCAAGCTCAAGGTTTGGGTTGTGCGCCAGGGATTATTGGAGTTGGCATAGGTGGCGATAGAGCTACTGGTATGCTACTTGCTAAAAAACAATTGTTTAGATTTTTAGATGATAAAAATTCAAATGATAAATTAGATACATTAGAAAAAAAATTATATAAAGATATTAATACATTAGAAATAGGACCAATGGGATTTGGAGGAAAAACAACCCTCCTTGGCGTTAAAGCTGGTGCGGCACATAGATTACCTGCATCATTTTTTGTTTCCATTGCATATATGTGTTGGGCAATGAGACGACAAACACTTTCTTTTGAAGAAGGAGGATACAATTTTGAAGACTTCTAAATTAATAAAATTACAAATACCTTTACAGGAAGATGAAATCCGTAAACTTAATGTAGGCGATGAAGTCGCCTTAACTGGAACTATTGTCACAGGTCGTGATATGGCACATACTTGGTTACTTGAAAAAGAACAACCAGAAGTTAAAAACTTTTTAGATAATTCTTGTATTTATCATTGTGGACCAGTTGTATCTCAAACAAATGATAAATGGTCATTTGTTGCTGCAGGACCAACAACATCTATTCGAGAAGAGCCATATCAAGCGGAAGTTATAAAGAAGTATAATATTCGTGGAGTTATAGGAAAAGGAGGAATGGGTGAAAAGACATTAAAAGCATTAAAAAATGTAGGAGCAGTATATTTTCATGCAATAGGTGGTGCAGCAACGGTTATAGCAAAATCTGTTAAGCAGGTTGAAAATGTAATAAAATTAGATGACTTTGGAGTTCCTGAAGCATTGTGGATTATTAATGTTAAAGATTTGCGAGTAATTGTAACAATGGATTCCAAAGGAAAATCTTTACATAAGGATATTTTGCACAAATCGCAAAAAATAAGAAATAGTTTAATTGAAAAATAAGTATTTTTTACAATTGTAAAAGTTTAAGTTATTTTGACAGGATTTTCAAGATGAATATTTGAAATTTTAATAGTCTCATGTTTAACTACAAAAAAGACTCAAAGCTTTATAAAAAGATAGTAAATGTGTAATTGTGAAACTTTTATGAAAAATATTTTATAGAGTTAATGAAATTATAAATTTTAATTAGTTTTG
>JAOZMT010000383.1:0-1480 GCA_029934175.1 Victivallales bacterium
ACGATTAGATGAAATGCAAGATCCTGAAATTTCTATTGATAGAGCTTTAAAACAAAATAATATCCCGGAGGGATTTAACATGAATAGCCGTAGGTTTCAACCTACGGAGATAATCCCCCATCAGCCCAACCCCGAATGGGGTTCTACAAGAAAGGTTGCATAATGACTAATGATATTAAAAATAAAATTCACATAATCCGTGGAGTCCAAGTTATGCTTGATAGCGATTTGGCGGAAATGTATCAAGTGAAAACAAAAAATCTTAATTTAGCTGTTAAAAGAAACATTTTTAGATTTTCTGAATCTTTTAGATTTCAATTAACTCAGATAGAGTTTGAGGAGTATGAAAAAGTTTTGAGGTTGCAAATTGAAACCTCAAAAGAACTCCGTGGAGGAAGACGATATCTTCCATTTGTTTTTACAGAAGAAGGCATTAAAATTCTAAATGAAATTATGAAAAATAATATTGATATCAGCACTCTTTTTAACAGAAAAGATGCTGTTGTTTTATCCCCTTTAAATAGTGATTTAACCTCAAAAATACATAACTTACGAGGTTTTCAAATTATATTAGATTTTGACTTAGCTACATTATACAATGTGGAAACAAGAACATTGAAAAAAGCTGTGAAAAGGAACAGTGAAAGATTCCCAAATGACTTCTTATTTGAACTGAATGATGATGAAATAGACCTTATGGTATCACAATTTGTGATACCTTCAAAACAAAAACTTGGCGGAAGCAAACCTTATGCTTTTACTGAACAAGGAATATCAAATTTATCAAGTATTTTAAACAGTAATAAAGCGATAGAAATTAATATTCACATAATGAGAGCGTTTGTAAGTATGCGTAAATTCCTTACAAACAATGCCGCTGTTTTTCAACGACTTGATAGAGTTGAACAAAAACAAATAGAAAATGATTCAAAGTTTAACCAACTTTTTGATGCTCTTGATGATAAAAGCATAAAACCTAAACAAGGTGTTTTTTATGATGGTCAAGTTTTTGACGCTTACATTTTTGTAGCAGATTTAATAAAATCGGCTACAAAATCTATTGTTCTCATTGATAATTATATTGATGAAACAATTCTGCAACTTTTTACAAAAAGAAAAAAAATGTAACTCTCTCTATTTATACAAAAAATATTTCAAAAATATTAAAACAAGATGTGGAAAAGCATAATCAACAATATCCTAAAATAAAAATTGAGAAATTCTCAAAAGCTCACGACCGTTTTTTAATCCTTGATGAAAAAGAAATATATCATATCGGAGCATCTCTTAAAGATTTAGGTGAAAAATGGTTTGGTTTTTCTAAAATGAATATTGATACTCTTAAAATGTTAAACAACCTAAATAAAAAATAAAAAGAATGAAAATATATCAAACCTGCGGTTTCCACAATTTAAGCAAATAATAGTTTGTGATTTAATAAGAACTGCACAAGTCGCAAATAATAGTTTGTGATTTAGAA
>JAOZMT010000383.1:1580-3085 GCA_029934175.1 Victivallales bacterium
TGCACAAGTCGCAAATAATAGTTTGTGATTTAGAACTGCACAAGTCGCAAATAATAGTTTATGGTTGTTTTGTCTTAAATCCCGTAGGGATGAAGGAATAGTAGCCCAGTGCGAGGCTCTGGGTTAAATGTCCCAAAATATAAAACTCCGTAGGAGTGAATAGGCTGGTTTCAATAAGGCTATTAGTTAGAAAAAGTAAAAAAAACTGTCAGAGTTCCGCTTTCAAGCGGATAGAAATATAAAGCGATTTATCGCTGTTTTGACCTTAAAAACAACCTTAACCGTTAAAGAACACCGAAATCGTTCAACTGATATGGTTGCAGAAAACAATCTAGTTTGTTATAAATTTTCGTTGGAAAAATTTGATATAATGAAGAAGCAAAAACCTGATTTATCAGTTAAACTTTTAACAGGAATATCTAAGGAATTATCAACTAGACTGAGAGTATCAAACTACTCTCATAAATTATAAAAAAGGAGGAATATGAATATTTGTGTATTAGGAGGGGGAGGTTTTTTGGGGCGTTATATTATTGAACAACTTATAGATAGTGGTTACAAAAATATAACTTCTTTTACTCGAAGTAAACAATTAGAACTGGAGGCGTTAGGAATTATAACGGTTTATGGAGATTTAAAAAATAAGGAAGATGTTTTTAAAGCTTGTAAGGGGCAAAATCTGATAATTCATACAGCAGCGAAAGCTGGAGTATGGGGAGATAGACAAGATTATTTTGATATTAATGTAACAGGCACACAAAATGTTATAGATGCTTGCCTTGAATATAAAATTAAGAATTTAGTATATACATCATCTCCAAGTATTGCATATTCCGCAGATTGCGATGTGTGCAATATGAATGAAAATAATCCCATACCTGAAAATCATTCTTCTTTTTATTCAGAAACAAAAGCTATTGCGGAAAAACTTGTTTTAGATGTGAACTCTAGCAAATTAAGAACAATATCATTGCGACCACATTTATTATGGGGTCCGCGAGATGTGCATTTAATCCCAAGATTGATAGATGGAGGTAAGAAAAATAAACTTGCTATTATTGGTAATGGAAAAAATATTGTTGATCTGACTTATATTGAAAATGCTGCTGCAGCACATTTATGTGCTGTTAAAGCTCTTTTGAATAATAATGAAGATGCTTTTGGTAAGGCGTTTTTTATAAGTGATGATAATCCTGTGTGTTTATGGGAATGGATTGATGACTTTTTTGAGGAAATGGAAATTCCAAAGATTAGAAAAAAAATATCATATAAAAATGCCTTTAGAATAGGTTGGATATTAGAAAAAATATATAGAGGATTACATATAAAAAAAGAGCCTCCGATGACACCATTTATTGCAGGGCAATTAGCTTTTTCACACTATTTTGATATTACGAGAGCAAAAGAAATTTTAGGCTATAAAGCAAAATATAGTAATAAAGAGGGGATTGATAAAATCAAAAATGCATAACTCGCAATTTCCGAAAGTTTTAGATTTTATTTGT
>JAOZMT010000384.1 GCA_029934175.1 Victivallales bacterium
GAGCTGTTGTTTGCGCTTTCAGGAAGTTTATTTTTCAGCCGTTTGCAGTATAAACTCCATTTTACCACAAAGTAGACGAAGTTTTTCGCAAAGAACACAAAGGGTTTCTTTGTGAAACTTAGTGTTTAACTTTGTTTCCTCTGTGGTTAACTATATACTGCAAACGGCTGAAAAATAAACTTTCTGAAAGCGAAAACAACAGCTCTTTTTAATTTTATAAATAATTGGTTATTTCTAGTAGCCAAGAATTTACAAAATCAAAAATAGCAATTATTATCATCTTTCAAAAAGTATATTTTTCAACCGTTCACAGTATAATTTAATGTGGTTCACTGAATATATACTATATTTATATAATTAAAAAAATTTTATGATAATTATTTCATAAAATCAATGAGTTTAGATTGTTTTTATTAGTGTGCAATTAGTGTCTATTAGTGACAATATTAAGAACAAGTCCCAAAAATAATAGTAAATAATAATATAAAGACTTGAATTTTCTTTTTTCTCCTATACTGTAATGACTTTCAAGTCAAGAGTTACTCCTTTTCTTAATTGTAGGAGAACTTAAATTATTTATAAAACAGGAGTTTATGATGAAAAAGATTTTATGCATTTTATTAAGTAGTATTTTATTGGTTAATATAATCGGAGATGATACAGTTGTTTATACAGGAACTAAGCAGTATGAAATGTTACCACTATTATCAATGGACTTTGCAACTGTGAAAAAATTGTGCAAACCATTAATGTCTCCTAAGGGAATTATTGTTTTTGAAAAATCTAGGAACTCTATCTTAATTTATGACTATCCTGAAGTTATCAAGCAAGTTCAAAGCTTTTTAGCAAAAATGGATGCTCCACGGCAAATGATAAGAGTTGAAATAAAGAAAAAAGAAACACAGTATAATAAAAAAGATTTTAATAATATTAGATTTGGAGATAAAGATTCTTCGGGTAGCCTGAGAATTGTAAATGGACGAATTCCAAAAGATATATCATTTAATTTTGGACGACAACGCAGTAATACCTCTGGTTTATCAAGTTCTTTCATAGTAACTCAAAGTGGAATGGAAGCTACTATTTTTTCAGGTAGAGAACTTGCTAATCCTGTGTTTTTTGATTATATGAACTTATACCCTCCAAAAACTATTATTATGAGAGATGGAAGAGTGTTGGAATGTCCATCGTATTGGCCTGAAATTGAAATAATAAAAATAGGTATAATTTTTGTAATGAAACCTACTCTTTTAGCAAACGGGATGATTAATGTTGAGCTTTATCCTCAATTCAAAGAACTCGGTAAAGATGGAGATATTAGCCACATAAAATTACAATCTCTATCGACAACTGTAACTATTCCACAAGGTAGAGAAATTAGAATAGGTGGTGCAATTAAATCTAAAGTAAGAGAATATTCTAATCTATTTGGACCTGATTTTATGGGAGGTGATGAAAATTCATCTATAATGGATATGTATATAAAAGCAAGTGTTGTAGATAAATCAAATCAAAGATTAGGACATGGCACAATTCCTAGGTGTAGGTAAAAGATGAAAACAAAACAAATTTCAATTGGTAATATCTTAATTGGCGGTGGAGCTCCTGTCTCGATTCAATCTATGACGAACTGTGACACTAGAAAACCACTTTTAGTATTAAAACAAATATCTGAACTATATGATGCTGGATGTCAAATCGTTCGTATTGCAGTCCCTGATTTTAAAGCTATTGAAGCTTTACCTGAAATTATAAAAAAAAGCCCCTGCCCTATTATTGCAGATATTCATTTTGATTACAAATTAGCATTAGCTTCAATTGAAGCAGGTGTGGCTGGTATTCGAATAAATCCTGGTAATATTGGGAATAAAGATAAAGTTGCACAAGTCGCAAATGCTGCGAAGTGTGCAAATATACCTCTTCGAGTTGGTGCAAATTCGGGTAGTTTACCTAAAGGGTTATATGAAAATAATGTTAAATTGGGGATGACAGAGACAGAAGCAATGGCTGATGCTCTTGTCCAAGCCGCTTTAGAACAATGTAAAATTCTAGAAGCTTGTGATTTTTATAACATAAAAGTATCACTAAAATCTAGTAGCGTTCCAGCAACCACTATGGCATATAGAAAATTTTCTAAAATATCTAACTATCCTTTACATTTAGGTGTTACTGAAGCAGGAACTCTTATGCGTGGCACGGTAAAATCTTCTATTGGAATAGGTTCATTGCTAATTGATGGCATAGGCGATACTATTCGTGTTAGTTTAACTGATACCCCTGTTGAGGAAGTAAAAGTAGCTCGTTATATTTTAGAAGCTACAGGATTACGAACTTCATTTCCTGATATAATTTCATGTCCTTCATGTGGTAGGACAGAAATAAATTTATTTTCGTTAGTTGATGAAACAGAGAAACTTGTTGAAAAATTAAAATCAGAAGGCAGAGTTTTCACAATAAAGAAAATAGCAGTTATGGGTTGTATAGTAAATGGACCAGGCGAAGCAAAGGATGCAGAACTTGGTATTGCTGGAGGAAAAAATACTATTTTATTATTTAAAAATGGAGAAAAAATAGGTTCTTTCCCAGAAAAAGAAGGTTTTGAAATGTTTAAAAAAGAATTAATAGAACATTCTAAACTCTAAGCACACGAGCTATGCTCTCATCCTGTATGAGAAAGCTAAATATAAGAAATTGAATATCCAATATTCAACAAGGAATTTTCAATATTCAAGTCCGGAAAATACAATTTAGACAAATGAAAAAGGAGAAAATTTCGTATACATATATTGTCATTAAAGAGCTCAAAAGTCGATTTATTGATGATAAATATTAGATTTTGCAGAAAAAAGTCTTATATTTAAGCCTTTTTAGGCATTATTTATTGCTTCTTTGTATCCTCTTTAAAAACAGTTGTCCTCTTAATTTTGACAATTTAATAACTTGACCTTTTTAAAATATATTTTTGACAGGATAACAGGATTTCCAGGATTGATTTTATTTATATTTTTCTAAATTACACCCTTAATACAGAGCTCAAGTAATCGAAAAATAAATCGCAAGTAAACGCTCTCATAATAAAC